>JALOTV010000051.1 GCA_025457685.1 Opitutaceae bacterium | reverse complement strand
GGAGGGCGCGTCGGACTGGGCGCCGCCGAGCTCGACCAGGATGGCGGCGGCCTGGTCGGTGCCGAGGCGGGTGGCGCCGGCCTCGAGCAGGGCGTGGGCCTCGGCGAGAGTATTGATGCCGCCGGATGCCTTGATGCCGATGCCGCCGCGACGGGCCGCGGCCCATGCTGCGATGTGCTCGACCTTGGCTCCGTCGGCACCGAAGCCGGTGGATGTGGCGATGAAATCAGCCCCGGCGTCCTCGCAGAAACGCAGGGCGGCGATGCGTTGATCGGCGCTCAGGTAGCAGGTCTCGACGATGACTTTGGCCAACATGCCGTAGCCGTGAGCGCGGCGGACGAGGGCGCGCAATTCGGCGTCCACCAGCTCCGCGTCGCCGTCGCGCAGGGCGGCGTAGTTCATGACGAGGTCCACCTCGTGCGCGCCGGCACCGTGGGCGGCGTCGATTTCGGAAGATTTGGCCTCGGTAGAATGGCGACCGCTGGGGAAACCCACGACGGTGCCGATCTTGACCGTGGTGCCGGCGAGCAGGTGGGCGGCCAACGCGACGGAGCCGGGGTAAACCAGCACGCTGGCGAAGCGGTGGGCGATGGCCTCCTGGCAGAGCGCGGTGATGTCGCCGGCGGTGGCGTGCAGGCGCAGGTTGGCGCTGTCGAGGCAGGCGACCAACTGGGCGGGCGAGAGGGACATGGGGGCGGGGACGACGCGGCGAAGGGCTTAAGGGCGCGAGCGGACCGGCTCGCGCGCCTTAGGTGCCGACGGGGTGCCAGGTGGTCTTGAACTCCAAAGTGTCGCGGATGGCCTGCAGACTCTGGGCGGCGTCGGCGAACCAATCGGTGGCGACCTCGGCCTTGATGAGGCGGACGCGCTTCACGCTGTCGGCAGCGCCGAGGGCGAGGGTTTTGCGCTCCTCCGGATCGGCCACGGCGATGAGCGCGCGAAGGTGGGCGTGGGTCGCGAAGGTGGGGACGAGCTCCTTGCGGAAGCCGGTGAGCAGGTTGACCACGCCGCCGGGCAGGTCACTGGTAGCGAGCATCTCGCCCAACAGGATGGCGGGATAGGGCTGCTTGCTGGAGGCGAGGGCGACCACGGTGTTGCCGCTGGTGATGGCGGGGGCGATCAGGGTGATAAGGGCGAGCAGCGGGCACTCGTCGGGGGCGATGATACCGACTACGCCCATGGGCTCGGTGACGGTGAAGTTAAAATAGGGCGCGGCGACGGGATTCACGCTGCCGAGCAGGGATTCGTATTTGTCGGTCCAGCCGGCGTAGTAAACGAGGCGGTCCACGGCGGCGGCGACCTCGCGGGCGGCGGCGGCGGGCGTGGCGCCGCCGAGCTGGAGGGCGGCGGCGAGTTCGGAGGCGCGGGCCTCGAGCATCTCACCAAGGCGATAGAGGATCTGGCCGCGGTTGTAGGCGGTGCGACGGGCCCAGCCCGGGCCGGCCTTGGCGGCGGCCTCGACGGCGTTGCGCAGGTCCTTGCGGGTGCACTGGGGGATGTTGGCGTAGAAGGCGCCGGAGGCGTCGTGCAGGGGGTAAACGCGCGCGCTCTCGGAGCGGATAAAGGCGCCGCCGACGTAAACCTTGGGGGTCTTGGTGATGGGGAGACGAGTCATGTTGGTGGGCTCCGTGGTTCAGGCGAGTTGGCAGTAGTCGAGCAGGCCTTGGCGGCCGCCCTCGCGGCCGAAGCCGCTTTCCTTGTATCCACCAAATGGAGACACGGGGTCGAACTTGTTGTAGGTGTTGGCCCAGACCACGCCGGCCTTGAGTTCGGTAGACATCTTGAGGATGCGCGAACCCTTGTCGGTCCAGACGCCGGCGCTGAGGCCGTAGCAGGTGTTGTTGGCCTTTTCGACCGCCTCCTCGAGGGTGCGGAAGGTGAGGATGGAGAGCACGGGGCCGAAGATCTCCTCGCGGGCGATGCGGTGGCTCATGGAGACGCCGCTGAAAACGGTGGGGCGGAAATAGAAGCCCTTGGCGGGGAGCTTGCACGACGACTGGAAAAGCTCCGCGCCTTCCTTCACGCCGGCGGCCACGAGGGTGGTTATCTTATCGAGCTGTTCGCGGGAATTGATCGCGCCGATGTCGGTGTTTTTGTCGAGCGGGTCGCCCACGCGCAGGGTGCGGATGCGGGTCTTGAGTTTGGCGAGGACCCTGTCGGCGACGGATTCCTGGACGAGGAGGCGGGAGCCGGCGCAGCAGACGTGGCCTTGGTTGAAGAAGATGCCGTTGACGATGCCCTCGACGGCTTGGTCGAGCGGGGCGTCGTCGAAGATGATATTGGCCGCTTTGCCACCGAGTTCCATGGTCATCTTTTTGTCGGAGCCGGCGAGGGCGCGCATGATGACCTTGCCGACCTCGGTGGAGCCGGTGAAGGCGACCTTGGCGGGGATGGGGTGGTTGACGAGCGCGGCGCCGACCTCGCCCGCGCCGGTGACGAAATTGACCACGCCCGGAGGCAGGTCGGCGTCCTGGAGGATCTCGGCGAGCTTGAGGCAGGTGATGGACGTGGTCTCGGCGGGCTTGAGGACGACGGTGTTGCCCATGGCGAGGGCGGGGGCGATTTTCCACGCGAGCATGAGCAGCGGGAAGTTCCACGGTATCACCTGGGCCACTACGCCCAGCGGGGCGACGCGGCGGCCGGGGGCGACGTAGTCGAGTTTGTCGGCCCAGCCGGCGTGGTAGAAAAAGTGCGCGGCGGCCATGGGCACGTCGAAGTCGCGCGATTCCTTGATGGGCTTGCCGCCATCGAGAGTCTCGGCGACGGCGAACTCGCGGGCGCGGTCCTGAAGCAGGCGGGCGATGCGGAAGAGGTATTTGGCGCGCTCGCGGCCGGGCATGGGGCCCCAGACCTTTTCGAAGGCGGTCTTGGCGGCTTTGCAGGCGGCGTCCACTTCGGCGGGGCCAGCGAGGGCGATCTCGGCGAGTTTGCGCTCGGTGGCGGGGTTGATGGAGTCGAAGTATTTGCCGGACTTCGGCGCGACGAATTTGCCGTTGATGAAGAGATCGTAGCGCGGCTTGAGCTTGGGATCGGCGGTCTCGGGGGCGGGATCGAATTCCCAGAGGTCGCCGAAGATCAACTCGGGGGCGGGGCGGCCCGTGGCGCGGGCGGCGGGACGGGAGGCTTTTTTGGCGGCGGCGGACGAAGTGGGCATGGGAGATTTTTTTAATTTAACCACGGATGGACGCGGATGGACACGGATGACGGAGGGCGGAGGAATTCAATCCGTGTCTATCCGTGTGCATCCGTGGTTTAAGATTAGTAGGACTCGGCGGACTCGCTGAAGGAGTAAGGGGCCTGGTAGGCGCCGGTGCGTTCCTTTTCGAGCTGGCGGAGGAGGTCGTTGAGCAGGGAGCTGGCGCCGAAGCGGTAGCGGGTGTTGTTGAGCCAGGCGTCCCCGAGGGTCTCCTTCACCGCGATGAGGAAGGTGAGGGCCTGCTTGGCGGTGCGGATGCCGCCGGCGGGCTTCATGCCGATGGCGACGCCGGTGGCGAGGTAGTGGTCGCGGATGGCCTCGAGCATGACCTGGTTGTTACCCAAGGTGGCGTTGAGCGAGGTCTTGCCGGTGCTGGTCTTGATGAAGTCGCCCGGGCGGATGACCTGCATGGCGAGGAAGGAGGCGGCGCGGATGTTGTCGTAGGATTCGAGTTCGCTGACCTCGAGGATGACCTTGAGGGTGGCGCGTCCGCAGGCCTCGACAACGGCGGCGATCTCGTCCTGCACCTCGGCGAATTCTCCAGCGAGGAAGGCGCCGCGGTTGATGACCATGTCGATCTCGTCGGCCCCGTCGGCGACGGCGGCGCGGACCTCGGCAAGGCGGGTGGAAAGCGGGGCCTGGCCGCTGGGGAAGGCGGTGGCGACGGAGGCGACCTTCACCGACGTGCCGCCGACGTGTTTCTTGGCGTGGCGCACCATGGACGGGTAAACGCACACGGCGGCGGTGGGCGGGATGCTGGCATCGTCGGCGGGGCGGAGGGCCTTTTGGCAGAGCGAGGCGACCTTGCCCGGGGTGTCTTTGCCTTCGAGGGTGGTGAGGTCCACCATGGTGACGGCGGTGCGGAGACCCCAGAGCTTGGCGGCTTTTTTGATGGAACGCGTGCCGTATTTGGCGACGCGTTCGTCGATGCCCACTTGGTCAACGGGGCCGATTTGTGAGAGCAGCGCTTGGAGGCTGGACGTAGGGTAACGGACCGACATGGAGCGCACTATTCTCAGGGGCGCGTTTAAGCCAAATGAAAAGGCGCGTTTGCGTCGCGGTCGGGGGCCGCGGGGCGGGAGTGAGGTTGCCAAAAAAAACGCGAACCGGCCGTCGAGACGGCGCGGTTCGCGTTGTGGGTGGAGGCGACGTGAGGCTTACCAGGTGTCGGTGCGGAAGGGCGGCACGGGCATGCCGAGGTCGTCCTGCATCCAGGCGTCGGGGTAGTTTTTCCACGCGTAGCGCACCGCGACGGGAGCGGTCACGGCGGGGGACGACACCACGACCACCTTACCTTCGATCTTCGCGGCGGCGGGGTGGAAAACGCGATCCTCGCCCGCGACCTCAAAGCCGGTCACCTCGGGGGCGGCCTGGCGGACTTTCCTGTTGAAGGTCAACTTCAGCGCGCCGGCAGCGGCGGGTTCGGAAGAAACGAACTCCGGACCGGAATCGATCAGGCCCTTCAGGCCGTAGGTGCGCACCAGCGCGAGACGGGCGAGGCGGCGGCCGACAGGGGCTTTGTCACGCGGATGGATGTCGGAGAAGTCGCCGATCGCGGAGTCGATGATCACGGCCTGACCGGTGGCGGGCAGGGCAAGCGTGCGAGTCTGGGCCTCGCGCAGAAACGCCCACTGCGTGGGCTCCTTCTCGGTGGCGCGGAAGGCGGCGAGCTGCGCCCAGAAGAAGGGGAAATCCCCCTGGCCGAAATCACCGCGCCAGCCGCTGATCATGGCGGAGAACAAGGCGTGGTATTCCTGATAACGGCCGGCGTTGCTCTCGCCCTGATACCAGATCGCCCCGCGCAAGGCGGCGGGGAGGAGGGGCGCGATCATGCCGTTGTGCAGAACCGAGGGCGCGTGGGATGAGCCCGGGCCGCCCTGGGGAGCGCGAGGGGCCTGTTTGTTGAAGGGTTTGCCGGCGGCGGCCGCGGCGGCTTTTTCCGCCTCCCAGGCGGCGAGCGCTGCGTCGTGTTTGGCCTTGGCCTCGGGATAATTGGCCACGACCTCGGCCCAGCGCTTTTGCACGACGGCAAACGCGGGATCGGAGGCGAGCGCGGCGGGGCTCATCCAGGCTTCCACCGGAGTGCCGCCCCAGGAGCTGTTCACGATGCCGACGGGCACGTCGAGGGCGAGGTGGATGTCCTTGGCGAAGTGGTAGCCCACGGCGGTGAAGTTACCGAGGGTCTCGGGTGACGCCTTCTGCCACTCGCCCTTGAACGTGGTCGCGGGCGTGTCGGAGGGGGTCTTGGCGACCTTGATTTGGCGGATGAGCGGGTAACGCGCGGTGAGCTTCTCCACGTCCGCATCGTGGGTGTTGTTGATGACCCACTCCATGTTGGACTGGCCGGAGGCGATCCAAACCTCGCCCACCACGATGTCGGAGAGGGTGATGGTGTTGTTGCCCGCGATGGTGAGGCTGGCCGGCGTGGAGCTGGCCGGGAGGGGATCGAGCGTGACGCTCCAGCGACCGTCGGCGCCGGTCGTGGTGGACTTGGTCTGGCCCGCGAAACTCACGGTGACTTTTTCGCCGGCATCGGCCGTGCCCCAGACAGGCACGGGTTTGTCGCGCTGGAGCACGGCGGAGTTCTGGAAGAGGGCCGACGGCACGACGTCCGCCGTGGCGAACTGCGCGGCCGCGAGACCGATTAAGGTGACGAGCAGGGGAGGTAGGGTTTGCATTCTGGGTGGGGAAAGTTGTCAGACGCCGCGATTAGCGGACGCGTTTCAAAAACGCCGCCAGCTCGCGGGCGGTGGGCATGCTGGGGGCGGTGCCGGGTTTGGTGACGGAGAGCGCGGCGACAGCCTGGCCGTGACGCGCGGCGGCAAACACGTCGCCATCGTGACGCACGTAGCCGGCGGCGAAACCGCCGACAAAGGCGTCGCCCGCGCCGGTGGTGTCCACGGCCTTGACCACATGGGCCGGGATGAGCGCGCACTCGCCCTCGGCGGGCGATACGAAGCAGCCGCGCTTGCCGAGCGTGACGATCACAGTGGGCGGGCCCAGCCGGCGGCAAAGCGCATGCAGGGCGGCGGGGGCCTCGGCGGCGAGCGCGGCCTCGGTGTAGGCGCGCTTGCCAGGCGCGAGACCGAGCTGGTTCACGAGCGCGACAAACTCGGTCTCGTTGGGGATCAGGATGTCCACGTGCGCGAGCAGGGCGGGATCGAAGTCGGCGCGCATGGGCGCGGGATTCAACACCGTGGTCGCGCCGGCACGCCTACCGCAACGCAAGGTGTGCGCGACCGCGGCGAGACCGGTCTCGAGCTGCGTGACAACGACGCGGGCGCCACGGAAAAGCGCGGGCGGCAGATCGCGCGGCGCGAGCGCGGCGTTGGCCCCGAGCGCGACGACGATTTCGTTCTGGCCTGCGTCGTCCACCAGGATGGCGGCGGTGCCGGTGGCGAGCTTGGGCTTGGGGATGAAGCGCGCCGCGATCTTGTTTTCCGCGTAGAAACCGGCGGCGACGCCGGCGAACGCATCGGCGCCCACCGCGCCCACGAACAAGGTATCCGCGCCCACCCTGCCGGCGGCGACCGCTTGGTTGGAACCCTTGCCACCAGGTCCCGTCGCGAAGCAACCGAGGATAGTCTGACCGGCGGTGGGAAACGTGGCGCAACGCCAGGTGAGATCCTGGACGTAGCTGCCGACGACGATGACGGCGGGAGCGGGTTGGGGCATGAAACGGTATGCAAGGCGGCCAAGCGGCGACGCGCAAGCACGGGGCTTGCGACCGCGACGCGCCGAGTCAGCTTTGTGCTAGCTAATCAAACCATGAACAACGCGCCGAGTTTGTTTCCCCAGCACATCATCGCCCGCAAACGCGACGGCCTGAAACTCATCCGGGAGGAAATCGCCAGCTTCGTGCGCGGCGCGACCGACGGCGCCTGGGCGGATTACCAGCTCTCCGCGCTGCTGATGGCGATTTTCCTTCGCGGCATGGACACCGAGGAGACGACCGCGCTCACGGAGGCGATGATGCGCTCGGGAGTCGTGGCCGACCTGTCGCACGTTCGCGGGACGAAGGTAGATAAACACTCCACCGGCGGCGTGGGCGACAAGGTTTCGCTCCCTCTCGCCGCCATGGTGGCGGCCTGCGGCGTGCCGGTGCCCATGATCTCGGGACGGGGCCTTGGCCACACCGGCGGCACGCTGGACAAGCTGGAGAGCATCCCCGGATTCCGGGTCGGCCTTTCCCTGTCGGACTACGCGGCGCAGGTGGAAAAGATCGGCTGCGCCCTCATCGGCCAGACCAAGGACCTCGCGCCGGCGGACAAAAAACTCTACGCCCTGCGCGACGTCACCGCGACGGTCGAGTGCCTGCCCCTCATCTGCGCCTCCATCATGTCGAAGAAGATGGCCGAGGGCATCAACGCGCTCGTGCTCGACGTGAAATTCGGCGGCGGCGCGTTCATGAAAACCCTTCCCCAGGCGCGGGCCCTCGCCGAGGCGATGTGCGCGATCGGCAACGCCATGGGCCGCCCCACCCGCGCCCTGCTCACCCGCATGGAGCAACCGCTCGGGCAGGCGGTGGGCAACGCCCTCGAAGTCGCCGAAAGCGTGGCCTGCCTGCGCAGCGAGGAGGGACCGGGCGCGCGCGATCTGATGGAGGTCACCTACGCGCTCGGCGCGGAGATGCTCCTGCTCGCCGGCGTGGCAGCAGACCCCGAGTCGGCCCGTGCCCGCCTGCGGCAAACCATCACCAGCGGCGCGGCGCTTGAAAAATTCCGCGACATCGTGCGGGCCCAGGGGGGCGACGCCCGTGTGTGCGACGATCCGGCCGGCGTGCTGCCCCGGGCCAAGCTGGTCGAGGAAGTGCGGGCGGACGCGACGGGTTATGTCCGGTCGGTGGACGCGATGGGGATCGCCTTGGGCGCGTTACGACTCGGGGCGGGACGTATCCGCGCGGAGGATACGGTTGACCACACCGTGGGATATTCCCGGCTCGCGAAAATCGGCGATGCCGTCGCGCCGGACACGGTGATCGGCGTGGTGCACGCCAGCGACCAGGCGGGGCTCGAACAGGCCCGGGCCGCGCTGCGACGCGCCGTCACCGTGGGCGATGCGGCGCCGGCGCCCGAGCCGCTGGTGGCCGGGCGCGCGGGTTGTTGAACAATCGCGGACGGGTCAGAGCCCGTAGGTGAGCGACACGTAGCCGAGGGGGCCGCGGAAATCGGTGCGGCCGCCGGTGGTGTCGCTGTTGAAATCCGCGTAGCCGAGCTTGATCGAGCCCATGAGATTGTCGGTGAACTTGTGGGTGAGGCCCACGGTGACGACGGATTCCTCCTCGGACACGCCGTAGGGCACGGTGTCGGTGGCGAGCTCGAGATTGCCGTTGTCGGCCCGATAGTAGGTGAACTGCACCTGCACGTCGTCGCGCTTGGTGAGCACGAAGCCGAAGAGCAGGCTGCCGGTGAAGTAGTCGTTCTCCGAGTCGCGCAGCACGTTGTTGGCGGGCAGGCCGGCCTTGGGGTAGGCCGTGGACATGGTGTCGAAGACGAAATCCACCGAGGCCTGGGCGTAGAACTGCTGGACCGGCGTCCAGTCGATGGTCTCGCCGATGCGGTGCACGACGGCGTCCATCGCGTCCACCTCGAGCAGCGTGGTGCGCGCGGGCTGGGGCGGCGTGGTCTTGAAGTGCGTGACCATGCGCTGGCCTTCCTGGTAGGTGTAGCGGGTGGTCGAGGTCAGCGTCTGGTGCGGACGCAGGATCACGCTCGTGGAGTAGCCGGTGAACTCCGATCCGAGCTCGTAGTGGGTGGGCGCGCCGGTCGGGAGAGTGCCGAGCGACGTATAGCCCTGCTCCTTGTAGAAGACCTCGCCACGCAGGGTGAGCATGCCGGACTGGCGCCAGTTGGCCCCGACCTTGTAGCTGTCGCGGTCGTTTTCAAAGTCCGACGCATAGAGCGGAATGACCGCCGGCGGCGTGTTCGGATTGAAACTGGTGACGTAGTCCTTCTCGCCCTTGGTGAGGCGCTGCGCGGCCGAGGCGTAGAGCGCAAGGTTGCGGACGCCGGTGTAACGGGCGTCCAGCGTGGGCGTGAGCGAGTCCTCCTCGTTGCTGGAATACTCGATCTGGGGCGTGGGCGTGGCGGGAGTGCCGGTGCGGAAAGTCGCATCCGTCTCGGTGCGGCGACGCTCCATGCGCAGGCACGGGCTGATCAACCAATCGGCGGTGGGCGTGAGATCCACGCCGATGTTGCCGTTGTAGATCTTGGCATCCGATTGGCCGGCCAGATCGAAGTAATTGTAGGTGGTCACGCCCGCGCCGGAAACGAGGCGGCGCTCGCCGGTGAAGTCGTGGGCGACCTTTTGATAACGCAGTCCAGTGTTTACCGTGACGGTGTCGTTCAGCTCCGTGCTGGTGTTGGTCATTACGCCAAGGGTCTTGGTCTCGGCACCGTCGATCTGGGTGATGGTGCTGCGCGTGGCCGGCGTGGCCGCGAGCGGCATCTGTTGCATGTGCTTGCTGTCGAGGTTGTCCACCCAATCGCCGAGCAGGCTGAGACGGTAGGTCGTGTTGCCCACGGTGTGTTTCATCACGCCCTCGAGCGACTGGTGACGCTCGTCGAGATCGAGGTAGGACGCGTTAAGGTTGCGCGTGGTGGACGTGGTGGGGGTGACGCCGGTGACGGTCGTCGTGCCCCACGAGGTGGAGTCCTTGCGGCCGTCGCGCGTGGAGTTGGCGTAGCGCAGCGTGAACTCGGGTTTGTCCGGGCGCGCGATCTTGGCCTCGGCCCAGAACTTTCCGCGATCGACGAACAGCTCCTGGTCATCGAGCGGCAGCCACACCGAGTTGTTGGGGAAAAAGCCCCCCACCCCGTTGTAGAAGGTGCGGAAGGTCTCGTAACCGACCGTGACCGATCCGACCTCCTCCTTCGCGAGTTGGAAACTCAACAAGTAATCCTGGGCGCCGCCGAGGGCGCGCCCCTCCATGGTGAGCTCGACGTCTTTCGGCAGCCCCCAGCCGTAGTGGAGCGCCTCGATGCCTCCGCTGCCGGGCTCGGCCTGGCCGCTGCGGGCCTGGAATGCCGAGGTGTCGCCGGTGATGTCGGCCGCGCTGCCGGCGACTTTGACGTAGCTGTCGAAACGGGGGAAAGCGTCCGAGTTGGTCGCGGCGGCGAACAGGCCCGTGCCGGGCAAGGCCAGCAAGGCGGCGGTCAGCGCCCGGACGGCGCGGGACCTGGGCAAGGTGTGGGTTTGCATGGGGAGCATGGGGTCGGGCCCCGCCTAGCGGCGGAGGTGATAGTTGGAGTTGGAGCCGTGCACGGCCTCGTGGCAGCCCGCGCTCCAGCAAGTGCCCTGGCGGGTGCGGTTGGTGTGGGCGTTGCTCTGGTTGCCGATGGCGTTGGCGTTGATGTTGCCGTGGTTGATCGGCGTCTCGAGGTGGCACTGCAGGCACAGGTTGGAATCGCGGGCCACGAGCATCTTCTGGTTGATCGAGCCGTGCGGGCTGTGGCACGAGACGCAGCCTTCCTTGGTGCCGCCGTGCTCATAGACGAAGGGCCCCTTCTGGGCGGTGTGACAGCTGGTGCAGGTCTCGTTGATCTGGGTGAGCTTCGCGGGGCCGTGCCCGAGGTCGTCGCCGTGCACGTCGTGACAATCGACGCAGCCCACCTTGCCGGCCATGACCGGGTGGCTGTTCGGCAGGCTGAACTCCGCCCGCTTGTCGGTGTGACAGGCGAAACACGCGGCGGGCGATTCCTTCGGGTTGACGATGTTGTGCTTACCACCGCCGTCCTTCGAGTGGATGCTGCCGGGGCCGTGGCAGGATTCGCAGCCCGTGGTGCCGAGCTTCGGATCGGACAACGCGAGGTGCGCGTGGCTGGCGCTGCCAAAGTGATCGGTGACGTCGTCGTGGCAAAGCGCGCAGTCCTTGTCGCCCACGAAAGTCGCGCCCGGGATGTTGGGCGGCGCCAGCACGGCGCGGTTCACGCTCACGCATCCGATGAGAAACAATCCCCAGAGGGCGATGCCCCCGAAGATGATGGTGTTACGGCTTCGACGCAGGCGTGAGATCATGGGGAGCGGGGGTTGAAGGAGGAAAGGGGACCGGCTCGCTTCGCCGGCGATGGGTGGGGCGGACGTCTAGCGGCTCATTTTTGTATGCCGCCGGTGTGGCAGTCGGAGCAGGTGAGCTCATCGTCGAGCTCGCCGTCGGGGTGTTTGAATTCGAGGCCCTGGGCCGACATCAGCTGCATGTCCGCGGCCGAACCCTGGGAGAGAATGATGTGGCAGGAATTGCAGTCGCTGCCGCGGACCGACTCGCCGGCCGGGGTCTTGTGCTTCTCGTCGTGGCAGCGGAAACAGCCCAGCCAGTCCTTGTGCCCGATGTTGTCGGGATAGACGCTCCAGTCGGCCTTGCGCTCGGGGAATATGGTCACCGCGTAGATGCGCAACACCTCCTCGATGGTCTGCGCCAGCTCGGGCGCCTGCGGGTATTTGGAGGTTAGGAAGGCGGAGATTTTTTCGGGCGCCTCGGCCGTGGTCTTGATGTCCTCGAGGGTGAGCGCCTGCACCGCCACGCGCTTGATCGCGGGCAGCTTCGTGCTCAGGCGTCCCGCCGCCATGGACTGCTCCACCACGCTGTTCGCGGTGGGAAACACGTGCGCGGGACGGTTGTGGCAATCCATGCAATCCATCACGCGGATGCGGTCGGCCGGCGGCTCGTCCTGAAACTCCTCGGTCTTGAACACCTTGGCCGTGCCGTCCTTCAGGTTGGTCACGCGCATCCAGGGGATTTCCTGCCGCTTCGGATCGCTGGCGTAATACTCGACCTTGTGGTCGCTGCTCACGTGCCAGTGGATGCCGCCGGGCGCTCCGCCGGGCTGGCCCTCGTTCACGCGCATCAGCATGCGGATGTGGTAGGGCGTGTTGGCCTTGTTGGAGAGAAAGTGTGTCTGGTTGACGTCGATGTTGCCGTGGAATTTCTCCGGCCAGTGGCACTTTTCGCAGGTGTCCTGGGCGGGGCGCAGATTCTTCACCGGGGTCTCGATCGGGCGGTTGTAGTTGTCCAACACATACGCCACCAGCTGGTGCGCGCCGTTGATCTTGGCCTTGACGAACCACTCCACGCCCGAGCCCACGTGGCACTCCACGCAATCGACCCGCGCGTGCGCGCCGCGCTTGTAGGTGACGAATTCCGGGGTCATCGCCTCGTGGCAGACCTCGCCGCAAAACTGGGTGGACTCCGCGTAGTGGTAGGTCTGGTAGCTGCCAAACGCGCTCAGGATGAAGAACACCACCGCTCCCGTGCCAAACAGGGCGAGGGCGCGGCGCTGGCGGCGGTCGGAGAGATTGATCCGCCACTTGTCCGGCATCGTGGCCGCGTGTTTTATCTGCCAGCGGCGCTGGGCCCACGCACCGAAAAGCGCCAGGCCGAGGCCGGCGATCAGGAAGCCGGGGGCCACCAGATAGGTGAGGATGCCGAGGTAGGGATTTTTGTCCCCTTGGGTGAAATCCATCCAGACCAGCAGCGAGAACGAGAAGAGCGCGCCGGCCGCCACTACCCCGCCGATGGCGCTGATCCAGTTGTTGAACAGCGACCGCGGGCGTTGGCCTTGGACGGCGGGAGACGTGTCGGGGTGGTCCATGCTGGACGCGGCTGCGGGGCCGGTGAGTAGTTACAGGGCGGATACAGATTACAGGCTGCGCACGTTCAGGGTTTGAACTTCCGCACGTAGGCGACGAGTTCCTTGATCTCGGCCTCGGAGAGCTCGTCCTTGTAGGCCTTCATCTTCTCCTTCTCGCCCTCGAAGATACCTTCGGTGATTACCTTCAGGATCTCCTCGTCGGTCATGGCGGCCTGCACCGCCGCGTCGGTGTAATCCTTCAACTTTAGCTTCTTGCCAACCTTAGTGGCACCTTTGCCGTCCGCCCCGTGGCACTTGGCGCAGTGGTTTTCCCAATTTTCGGAGACGGGCGCGATCTGCGATCGTGCGCCCAGAACGCCGAACAAACCAAGAGCGAGGGCCAGCAGGGTGAATCGATTGCGCAGTTTCATGGTCGGGCAGGGTGTGGGTTTTCGAGGGGCGGGGTGGTTTTGCGTCATCGGCGTGGCGGGGTTGCGCGGTGACCGCATCTTGCGCGCCCATCTTGCGCCAATATCGCGCGGGCTGCTCCGCATCGCTTGCCGGGCTGCGCGCAGGAATTGCGTAACGCATCCCTTACCCG
>JALOTV010000050.1 GCA_025457685.1 Opitutaceae bacterium | reverse complement strand
TCGGCTGGGTCATGTATAGCACCCACAACCCCGTCGGCGGCAACAGCGGCTGGGCCTTCCACCGCCCCGGCAGCGCCTGGCTGAGCCAACACTTCTGGGAACACTACGCCTTCGGCGGCGACAAGGAGTTCCTCCGCACCCGCGCCTACCCCCAGCTCCGCGAACTCACCCGCATGTGGGACGCCCGCCTCGTCGAGGGCCCCGACGGCAAACTCATCACCCCGGACGGCTGGTCGCCCGAACACGGCCCTGTCCGCGGCCCCGACGGCAAGATCACCATCAAGGAGGGCGACCGCACTCCCCACCCCGGCGTCTCCTACGATCAGCAGATCGTCTGGGATCTCTTCACCAATTTCCTCGAGGCCTCCGCCGCCTTGGACGTCGACGCGGACCTTCGCGCCCGCATCACCGACCGCCGCTCCCGCTTGCTCGGTCCCCAGGTCGGCCGCTGGGGCCAGCTCCAGGAATGGATGGAGGACGTCGACGACCCCAAACACGAATACCGCCACTTCGGCCACCTCTTCGCCCTCCACCCCGGCCGCCAGATCACGCCGCACACCACCCCCGAGTTCGCCCGCGCCGCCAAGGTCACGCTCGACGCCCGCAGCGACGGCAACGTCGGTTGGAGCCGCGCCTGGAAAATCCTCTTTCGCGCCCGCCTGCACGATGGCGAAGCCGCCGCTCGCGTCGTGCGCACCACCCTCGAATACGTCCCCGCCAACGCGCGAGGCAGCGGCACCCACCCCAACCTCTTCGGCGCCGGGCCGCCGTTCCAGATCGACGCCAACTTCGGCTACACCGCCGGCATCGCCGAGATGCTTCTCCAGAGCCACGAGCAAACCAGCGAGGGCCTCTGGATCCTCGACCTTCTCCCCGCCTTGCCCAAGGCGTGGCCCACCGGCTCCGTCGAGGGTCTCCGTGCCCGCGGCGGCTTCACCGTTGATCTCGCTTGGCGGGAGGGTCGCCTCCTCTCCGCCAAAATCCACTCAAGCCTGGGTCGCCCCGCCGTTCTGCGCATCGGCGACAAGACGTATCCCATCAACCTGCCGAAAGACGAAAGCTTCGTCTTCACCCCCTGACCCGCGTCTTCGCTATGCCCGTCCCCTCCGGCCCCTCATCCGCCGACGAATCGCTCGCCGTTTCCGCCGGCAAGATCACTTGCGTATCCATCCATCAGATACGCCGAAACGCCGGCTTGGCGCCAGTCGGCCGACGCCTTGGTGGTCCGGCTCCTTCGGCACCCCGTCTCGCGCGACACCGTCGCGCTTAAAATCCGCGGATGCTCCCTGCGACCCGCGAACTGATCCGACGTTCATCAACTTTCCCGGCATTAATCTTCAAACCCGCTCCCCCTCGTGCGCACCTCAGCTCTAAAATTCGGGAAACTAACCCTGGCCGCATTGAGCGCCTTGCTGCCCCTTGGGGCCGCTACGCTCGAACAGGATTTCCTCAACCCGCCGGTATCGGCGCGCCCTTACGTCTGGTGGCACTGGATGGGGCCGAATTTCTCCCAGTCCGGCATCACGAAGGATTTGGAGGCCATGGCCGCTTCTGGCATCGGCGGAGCCACCATCTTCAATCTAACCTCGGCGGTGCAGGAGAGCCAGGCGCCCACCCTGAATAATCCTTGGCCGGAGAACACCTACCGCGGCCCGGCCTACTGGGCCGCCCTTCGTCACGCCGCGGACGAGGCCAAACGCCTCGGCTTGGAGATCGGTCTTCACAACACGGTCGGTTACTCGACCACCGGCGGGCCTTGGATCAGCGAGGAACAGGGCATGCAACGCCTGCTCTGGTCGGAGACCCCGGCCAAGGGAGGACAACCGCTCACCCTTGCGCTGCCCGCTCCCGCCATTCCGTGCTACAAGGGCTGGGGCGCCACCGGCGAAACCCTGAGCTTCCGGCGCGACGTGGCCGTGCTCGCGGTGCCCTTGCGGACCGAGGCGAACTCGAAAATCTCTGCGTCCGAAATTCTCGATCTGTCTGCTTACGCAAAGCCCGTCGGCGACACGTTCGAACTCCGCTGGGAAGCTCCTCCCGGAGACTGGACCATCTATCGCTTCATCCACGCGCCCACCGGAGCCTCGCCCCACCCCGTGCCCGACGACGTGCTCGGCCGCACGCTTGAGTCGGACAAGATGAGCCTCGCCCAAACCCGCCACCACTGGGCCAACGTGTTGGACCCTCTCCGCGAAAATCTCGGCGCCCACATCGGCGACAGCTTCCGCCACGTGCTGATCGATAGCTACGAGGCCGGTCACCAGAGCTGGACGCCCGGATTCCGAGAAGAATTTATCAAGCGCAAAGGCTACGATCCCCTTCCCTGGCTTGTCACTCTTGGCGCGCCCATCACCGGCAACAACAAGCAGCCCCGCGTTCGCGTCCTCGGCACCGATTCCGACACCGCTCGCTTCGAGTGGGATTACCGCGACGTCGTCGCCTCGCTTTACCAGGAAAACGGCTGGGCCCCCGCCGCGAAGCTCGCCCGCGACGCGGGCCTGAAGCTTCAGTTCGAACCCTACTCCGGCCCTTTCGACACCATCGCCGCCACGACCGTCGCCGATCTCCCCATGATCGAGTTTTGGACCGGCAGCGACGGCGGGGGCTGGCACAATGTCATGGGCGCCGCTCGCGCCGCCGGCATCCACCTACTCGGCGCAGAGGCCTTGACCGGACGCCCCGAAGTGAGCCGATGGACGGAAACGCCCGCATTCCTGAAACGCTCCGTCGACGGCGCCTTTGCCAATGGCGTAAACCGCATGATCCTGCACCACTGGGTGCACCAGCCCTTCGATGACCGCTACCAACCCGGCATGGGTATGGGCTGGTGGGGCACGCACTTCAGCCGCCACCAAACGTGGGCGGAGCCGGGCAAGGCCTTCTACCAATACCTCGGCCGCGTCCAGGCTTTGCTGCAACTAGGCGAAACGCCCATCCGCTTCGTCAGCGTGGGACGCCCCGGCGGCGGCGACGTGATTCCCCGTTCGACCTTTCTCGCCGGTGTTGCGGTCGAAAATGGTGAGATCGTCCTGCCGTCGGGTCGCCGCTACGCCTTTCTGCACGTGCCGCACGATGGCGCGCTTCTGCCTGAAGAGCTGCGCGAGATTAAACGTCTGCTGAATCTCGGCGCGCAAATCGTCGCGCGAGCCCCCTCCTCCTCCCCCAGTCTCGCCGGCCAGCCAGAAGCCGACGCGCAGGTGCGCGCGCTCGCCGCGGAGCTCTGGGCGCAGGAAAGCAATGCTGTCCGCCGTTTTGGTTCCGGCGCCCTGTATGCGCACGGAAAACCGGAGCTCGCCCTGGAGTCACTCCGCTTGGCCCCGTATTTCCAAGTGTTAGGCGAAGCCGCCAAATCCATTCGCGTCCACCACCGGCGCGCCGGCTCGGTTGACCTCTTTTTCCTCGCCAATCTCTCCGACCGCCCCGCCGACGTTTGTTTATCGGCTCTCGTCAAAGACCGCCAACCCGAGTTGTGGAATCCGGAGACAGGCGAAATCGCCAAGGCACCCGCTTGGTCATCCGCCAAAGACCGCACCGAGGTCTCGCTCTCGCTCGGAGCCAACAAGACCGTGTTCGTCGTCCTCCGTCAGCCGCCGACCACAAGCGCGCCGTCGCTTACCGCCTTCGAGACCGATGCGGACCGCTCCGTCTGGTCCCTCGCCGGCGACGATCAGGGCCGCGCCGTGCTTCGCGCCTCGGCCGCCTTGTCCGGAACCGCGCGCTTCTCCGATGGGAAAACCCAAACCGTTTCCGTCCCCGCCGCTCCCGCGCCGACCGAGATCCAGGGCCCGTGGGCGGTCGCACTCCGCCCCAAGCTCGGAGTCGCCTCCGATCTCACGCTCGAAAAACTCGTGTCGCTGACGGAGCGACCCGAAGCCGAAGCGAAGTATTTCTCCGGCACCGCCACCTACCGCCGCACTTTTGAGATTACTGCGGATCTGCTCGTCCCCGGACGTCGCCTGCGCCTCGACCTCGGCGAAGTGCGCGACCTGGCCCGGATATCCCTTAACGGCCGCGATCTCGGCGTCCTTTGGCATCCGCCTTTCTCGCTTGATGTAACCGCGGCCCTACGCGCCGGCGAGAATGTCCTCGAAGTCGAAGTGACCAACACCTGGCACAATCGCCTCGTCGGCGACGAGCAGCACCCTGCGGACTTCGAGTTCGGCCGCGATCGCGGAGCCCAGGCCGGCCGCGCGCTAAAGGGCTATCCGGAATGGTTCCTGAAAAACACGCCCCGCCCCTCCTCGGGCCGCGTGGCTTTCGTGAATTGGTTCTACCATCGCGCCGATACCCCGCTCGTGCCTTCCGGCCTGCTCGGGCCCGTCCGTCTTCTTCCCCTCGTCGAGACCAAGCTCACTCCTTAAAATCTTCCTGTGAACCCCCGGCTTCTCCCCGTTCTGGCGCTGCACCTGTTCGCTCTGCTGGGTGCGGCGCAGATATCCCTGTGCGCCGCCGATTCGGCCGCGTCCGTCTTCCGCGCTCCCCCGCCCGCCTGCTATCCTCACGTCATGTGAATATCCTCAGCATTACTCGGCCCCGTGCGCCTTGTGTAATCCAATAACACCGCCAACCGCCCATGAACCTGCGTCGCCTCGCCTCGCTTCTTATACCCGCTTTTCTCCAAGCCGCCCCTGCCGCACCCGATCCGGGCAACGTGCTGTGGTATGACACGCCCGCAGCACACTGGCTCGAGGCCCTTCCGGTCGGCAACGGACGCATGGGTGCGATGCTCTTCGGCGGCGTCGCCAAAGATCGGATACAGTTCAACGAGCAAACCCTCGTGCCCGGCTCCAGCCAAACCAAAGGCGTGGAGCACTATCAGCCCTTCGGAAACATCGCGCTCGAGTTTCCCGGCACACCGGACACCACGCCCGTCGACTACCACCGCGAGCTCGATCTCCGCTCCGCCGCCGCGCGCGTCAGCTACACCGTCGATGGCGTCACCTATCAGCGCGAGCTGGTGGCCAGCCTGCCCGCCAATCTCGTCGCGATGCGCCTGAGCGCCAGCAAGCCGGGAAGCGTCAGCTTCACCGTGCGACTCTCGGATGTTCGGAAAAACGCCGTCACCGTCGCCAAAGAATCCCTCTCTTTCGCGGGCAAGCTCGCTAACGGTCTCGGTTACGCCGCCGCCCTTCGCGTCGTAACCGACAAGGGATCGGTCACGCACACCGGCGAGGGTCTCACGATCCAGGGCGCCGATGCCGCGACGCTCTACCTCGCCGCCGCCACCGACTTCGCCCCCATACCGGCGAAAAAGTTCCGACGCGGCCAGGCGCCCGCGTCGGTCGTGGCCGAGCGCATCGCCGCCGCGCCCGCTTACGACGAGCTGCGGGCGGCCCAGCTCGCCGATTATCAGACGCTCTACCGCAGAGTCTCGCTGGACTTGGGCACGACCGCATCGTCTTCCTTGCCGACCGACAAACGCCTCGCCGCCAAGAAGGCCGGACAACCCGACCCCGCGCTCCCTACCCTGCTCTTCAACTACGGTCGCTACCTCCTCATCGGCAGCTCCCGCCCCGGCGGCCAGCCCGCCAATCTCCAAGGTCTCTGGAACGACGAGCTCTACCCCGCCTGGTTCTGCGCCTACACCACCAACATCAACGTCGAGATGAACTACTGGCTGGCCGAGCCCACCGCGCTCTCCGAGTGCCACCAGCCGCTCTTCGACTGGATCGACAATCTGGCCGAGGTGCAAAAGGCCACGACCGACCCGCGCATCCAGGTGCCTGTTGGCTGGGTCGCCTACAGCACGAACAACCAATACGGCGGTAACACCGGCTGGGCCGTTCACATGCCCGGCAGCGCCTGGCTCGCGCGCCATTTCTGGGAACACTACGCTTTCACCGGCGACCGCGCCTTCCTCGAAAAGCGCGCCTTTCCCCACCTGCGCGACCTCTCCGAACTCTGGATGAGCCGCCTCGTGCCCGGCCCCGACGGCAAACTCATCACCCCCGATGGCTGGTCTCCCGAACACGGTCCGGTCAAGGAAGCAGACGGCCGCATCGTGATGAAGGAGGGCGACCGCACGCCCCGCCCCGGCGCTTCCTACGACCAGCAGATCGTCCACGATCTGTTCTCCAACACCCTCTCCGCCTCCGCGGAGCTGGGCGCAGATCCCGCCTTTCGTGCCCGCGTCGCCGACACACGCGAAAAGCTCCTTGGCCCGCGTATCGGCCGCTGGGGCCAGATCATGGAATGGATGGAGGACGTCGACGAACCCAAGAACCAACACCGCCACGTCTCCCACCTCTTCGCCCTCTATCCCGGCCGCCAGATCAGCGCCGACCGCACTCCTGACCTGGCCGCCGCGGCCAAAGTCAGTTTGCAGGCCAGAGGCAACGGCGGCACCGGCTGGAGCCGCGCCTGGAAGATCGCCTTCTGGGCCCGCCTCCAAGACGGCGATCAAGCCGAACGCGTGCTCGCCGGCCTGCTCGAGCCCGTCCCCGCGTCCGGCAACCGCTCCGGTCGCGGTGGATCCTACCCGAACCTTTTCGGCGCGCATCCGCCCTTCCAGATGGACTCCAACTTCGGCGCGACTGCCGGCATCGTGGAGATGCTGCTGCAAAGCCACGACCAGACCGAGTCGGGCGATTACGTGATTCATCTTTTGCCCGCGCTGCCCAAGGCTTGGCCGAGCGGCTCGGTAAAGGGCCTCCGCGCCCGCGGCGGCTTCATTGTAGATCAGGAGTGGCGCGAGGGCCGGCTGGTCTCCGCCAAGATCACCTCCCTCCTCGGCCAGACCGCCGTCCTGCGCTACGCCGATCAGAGCCGGCCCGTCACCCTCGCCAGGAACGACGCCCTCGTCTTCGCCCCCTGATATACCCGGCACCACCCCTCGACACCGCGCCCATCATGTTTCGCCCCCCGCGACTTCGCGTCCCGCCCCAGTCCCCCGCCGAGTCGCTTCGTCCGGCACCCACCCCGATCATGGGTTGGAGCAGTTGGAATCACTTCCGCATCCACATCGATGAATCCATGATCCGCGAACAGGCGGACGCCATGGTCTCCAGCGGCCTGCATGCGGCCGGCTACCGATACATCAACATCGACGACGGCTACTTCGGCGGACGCGACGAGCACGGGCATTTGTTCAGCCACGAACTCAAATTCCCCTCCGGCATGAAAGCCCTCGCCGACTACATCCGAAGTCGTGGACTCAAACCCGGCATCTACAGCGAGGCCGGAAAAAACACCTGTGGGTCCATCTGGGACAACGACACCCGCGGCGTCGGAGTAGGGCTGTTCGACCACGAGGAACAAGATCTCCGCCAGATGCTCGTCGAGTGGGGCTACGACTTCATCAAGGTCGATTGGTGCGGCGGCCAGAAACAAAACCTGTCCGAGCAGGAGCAATACACCAAGATCGGCCAAATCATCCGGCGCCTCAAACCCGATGCCGTCTACAACGTGTGCCGCTGGCAGTATCCGGGCGACTGGGTGAAGGACGTCGCCGACTCTTGGCGCGTTTCCCAAGACATCGAACCGACCTTCGCGTCCGTCATGAAAATCGTGGATCTGTGCGCACCGCTCTGGGTCCACTGCGGCCCCGGCTGTTTCAACGACATGGACATGCTCCAAGTCGGTCGCGGCATGTCGCACGAGGAGGACAAGACGCACTTCACGATGTGGTGCATGATGAACTCGCCGCTCCTCGCCGGAAACGACCTCCGCAAGATGACTCCGGAGACGATCTCCCTCCTCACCCACCCCGAGCTCATCGCCCTCAACCAAGACCCGCTCGCCTACCAGGCCCGCCGCCTGCGGGCTGACGGCGATTTCGAACTCTGGGCCAAGCCTCTCGTTAAAATCGACGCCGGCGACATCGCCGTCACCTTGCTCAATCGCGGCTCCCAACCCGCCGAGATTTCCTTCGCGCTGGAGGAGGTCGGCATCTCCGCCGGCACCGATTACACCCTGCGCGATCTGTGGAAAAGCGAGACCCTCTCCCCATCCACCCGCGAGACGCATCAGCGTTTCACCGTGCCGGCCCACGGCGTGGTCGCCCTGCGCATCCGAGGCGAGTCCTCCCGTGGCTCTCCGTTCACCACCAGCCAGCCACCAGCCCGCCCCTAGAGCACTTCAAATGAAGTTATAGCCGATTATTATGCTGGTGTTTGCTGGTGTGGCCACGGCTGTCCCCAGCTGTTCGGTTTGTTGCAGCGCGAAGCGCAGTCCGCACATCAATCTTTGAAACGCTCCAGCCAATTCGAGCCCCGTGCCCGACGTAAACCAAACCGAGAATTCTGGTTTATTTTAACCTCACTTGAATTGCCCCGAAATTATCCACCAGGGGCTAGGTCTTAGGCTGGCACCGACAACGAGACGACCTCCCGACCGATTTTGATTTATCGGTAATACATCTGAGGCTTACTTGTTTCATTAACCCTGCTCAGCGACCTCGCCGCAGAGCACCTCCTTCGCCTCTATGCCCCGCACCCTTATCTGTCATTGGTCATCGGACATTGGGCATTTGTTATTCCGCACCCGGCGCGCCGTCCTCCGCATCGCCGCGTCCATCATTAGTCATTGGGCATTGGTGGTTGGGCATTCCTGCGCCGCCCTGTTCCTCGCCGCAGGCACCTTCACGGCCCCTGTCGCCTTCGCGCAGGACGAACCCTGGCTCAAGGCCCGCCCCGAACGTATGCGCGAGTGGCAGGACCTCGGCTTCGGCCTCTTCATGCACTGGGATCCCTCCAGCATCCTGGGCGTCGAGATCAGCTGGCACCGTCAGTCGCCCTTCAACGGCCCCATCCCCGACGAGGTCTACGACAACCTCTACCGCTCCTTCTACCCCGGCCAGTTCGACGCCGCCGCCATCGCCCAAACCGCCAAGGCCGCCGGCATGCGCTACATCGTCATCACCGCCAAACACCACGGCGGCTTCTCCATGTTCGATTCGGCCCACACCGATTACGACATCATGGGCACGCCCTTCAAACGCGACATCATCAAGGAACTCGCCGACGCCACCCGCGCCGCCGGTCTCCTCTTCGGCATCTACTACTCCCAGCCCGACTGGCACCACCCCGCCTTCCTCGCCAAGGACTGGGATGCCTACAACAAATTCTTCTACGGCCAGATGCGCGAGCTCTGCACCAACTACGGCGAGATCAGCATGATCTTCTTCGACGCCATCTCCTACGGCAGCTCACAATACAAACCCAAGGAGCTCTTCAAAATGATCCGCGAGCTCCAGCCCAACGTCGTCATCAACAACCGCTGCGGCCTCCCCGGCGACTACGACACCCCCGAGCAGGTCGTCGGCGCCTTCCAGACCCACCGCCCTTGGGAAACCTGCATGACCCTCAGCACCTCCTGGTCGTGGAAAACCTACGACAAGATCCGCTCCCCCGCCGAGTGCGTCCGCCTCCTCGTCATGACCGCCGGCAGCGGCGGCAATCTCCTCCTCAACGTCGGCCCCATGCCCACCGGCCAGATCGAGCCACGCCAGGCGGAGGTGCTCCAAAAGGTCGGCAACTGGCTCTCGCGAAACGGCCACGCCCTCCTCGCCCACCGCGCCGGCCCCTACAAGCCCGCCCTGTGGGGCGCCTCCGTCCACAAGGACCACACCATCTACCTCCACATCCTCTCCTGGGCCGACCTCCCCGACGCCCTTCCCGCCCTACCCGCCAAGATCACTTCCATCACCCACCTCGATGGCCGCCGCGTCACCTTCACCCACGACGAACGCGGCCTCCGCCTCAGCGTCCCCGCAGCCGAGCGCGATCAACTCAACACCATCCTCAAACTCACCCTCGATCCCTCCGGCCCTGCCGCCAAAGACCTCGCCCCGCTCCTCGTCCCCACCCGCTCCCTCGCCCGCCTCAAACCCGTCGCCGCCTCCACCGACGTCGCCAACGCCAAAAACCTCGTCGACGACGACCCCGCCACCCAGTGGGTCTCCGACTCCCGCCAGTGCTGGGCCGAGATCGACCTCGGCGCCGACCGCCGCTTCTCCCGCGTCGACATCCGCGAGGAAGGCCACGCCTGGGAGACCCGCACCAAGTCCTTCGAAATCCTCGTCCGCCCCGCCGCCTCCTCCGCCGACACTTGGCAGACCATCGAGCGCGGCACCTCCATCGGCTCCACCTACACGAAAAAAATACCCCCCGTCACCGCCCGCTACGTTCGCCTAAAAATCAACGACTCCGGCGCCCTCCCCCGCTTCTCCGAAATCCAGCTTTACGACTAAGCACCCCGCCCTCCCGCCAACCATCCGACATCAAACATCGGTCATTAGCGATTTCCTCCCCCGCCTCCCACCCCGCCATGCTACCCGTGCTGCCACGCCTCCTCCGCCTCCTCTCCGTCTCCGTCATTGGACATTGGTCATTCGTCATCGGTCATTCCGCCGCCGCCTCGACGGCGGCGGCCCTTCCCCCCAGCGACCTCGACTTCACCCGCCTCCTCCCGGCCTCCCTCCCCGCCACCGTCGCCTACCGCGAGCCCGGCTACCACCTGTGGGATCCCAGCGTCGTGCGCGGCGACGACGGCCTCTACCACCTCTACTACTCTCGCTGGAAATCCTCCCTCGGCTTCGACGCCTGGTGCACCCACGCCGAGATAGCCTGGGCCACCGCCCCCGCCCCCGAAGGCCCCTACACCTTTCGCGGCCTCGCCCTCCCCGCCCGCGGCTCCGCCTTCTGGGACGGCCACTCCGTCTTCAACACCAACGTCGTCCGCATCGGCCCCCGCTACTACCTCTACTACACCGGCAATCACGGCACCGCCGAATGGTCGCCCGAACGCCCCATCCAGCCCTACAGCGAGGAGTGGTGGATTCAGCGTAACCGCCAGCGCATCGGCGTCGCCACCGCCGATTCCCCCGCCGGCCCGTGGACTCGGCTCGACCACCCGCTCCTCGATACCGGCCCCGCCTACGGCCACACCATCATCAACGTCCCCAACCTCGTCCTCAAACCCGAGGGCGGCTACCGCCTCTACTACAAAACCCTCGCCGACGGCCCCGGCCGCTTCGGCGGCGGCGTCTTCCACTACGGCGCCGACTCCGACTCTCCCCTCGGCCCTTTCACCCGCCACCCTACCCCGCTCGTGAACAAAAACGAGCTCATGCCCGAGGTGAAAACCCGCTTCGATTTCCACATCGACGACCACTTCGAGTGGTTCCAGCACGACCGCTACTACGCCATCGTCAAAGACCACGACGCGCCCTTCCTCACCCCCCACGGCCGCAGCCTGCTCCTCTTTGAATCCCCCGACGGCCGCGCTTGGCGCCCCTCGCGCCACACCTTGGTCAAAGACTTCTCCCTCCGCTGGGACGACGGCACCCGCCAGACTTTCCAACGCCTCGAGATGCCCAAGCTCCTCATCTCCGGAGGCCGCCCCCGCCTCCTGAGCCTCGCCGCCTTCGCCGCCGCCGGCGGCGAATCCTTCCTGGTCAATCTGCCGCTTCAGTCGCCGCCGCCTACGGCCACCTCTACCGCCCCGTGAACTGCACGCTCGCCGCCTTCCAGCTCGCCGCCTTCTCCACGCTGCTCGCCCTCATGCCTTCGCTGCTTGCCTCCACCCCGCCTTCGGTCGTCTGGACTAGCCCCAGCGCCGACGCCCGCGGCTCCATGCCCCTCGGCAACGGCGACATCGCCCTCAACGCTTGGGTCGAGCCCTCCGGAGACCTCCTCTTCTACATCGGCAAATCCGACGCTTGGGAGGACAACTCCCGTCTCGCCAAGCTCGGCCTCGTCCGCCTTCGCCTCCAGCCCGCCCTCCTCCCGCCCGGCACCACTTTTCGCCAAGAACTCTCCACCGCCGACGCCACGCTCGTCGTCACCGCCACCCCGCCCGCCTCGCCTGCCGGGAAACCGCCGCGCCCCACCATTCTCCGCCTCTGGGTAGACGCCAACCATCCCGTCATCCACCTCACCGCCGAGTCACCCGTCCCCGTCACCGCCACCGCCAGCTTCGAATTTTGGCGAAACGCCCGCACGCCGCTCCCCTCGATCGAGATTAGCGACATCCACCACGACTGGTCAGTCCCCGGACACCAAGCCGCCCCCACCTTCGTCGAGCCCGATACCGTTTTGACCGATATCCCCGATGGCATCGGCTGGTATCACCACAACGCCCGCTCGCTCGGACCACGCCATACCATGGCGCACCAAGACCTCCTCGGCTTCCCCGGCTGGACCGATCCCATCCTCCACCGCACCTTCGGCGCCCTCATCCGCTCCCCCTCCGCCTCCCGGCTCGACGACCGTCGCCTCGAAAGCCCCGCCGCCAAAAAACACCGCTTCGACGTCCACGTCCTCACCGTCCACCCCTCCACCCCCGAGCAGTGGCTCGCCGCCCTGCGCGAACAAATCCGCGCCACCGACCGCACCCCCTTCCCCACCCGCCGCCGCTCCCACCTCGCCTGGTGGAAGCAATTCTGGAACCGCAGCCACGTCGTCGTTTCCCCCTCCGCCTCGCTGCAGGTTTTAGCTCTCAGCCCACAGGTCTCCCTGGACCCCGCCGCCCCCGCCGACCTCACCCTCGCCTATGCCCTCCAACGCTACGTCACCGCCTGCGCCGGCCGCGGCGCCTACCCGATCAAGTTCAACGGTTCCCTCTTCACCGTCCCCTGGCCGGGCAAACCCGGCGACGCCGACTACCGCCGCTGGGGCCCCGGCTACTGGTGGCAAAACACCCGCCTCCCCTACGTCTCCCTCTGCGCCTCCGGCGACCTCGACCTTCTCGCCCCGCTCCACGCCCTCTACGCCGGCCAGCTTCGCGAGCTCTCGCTGTATCGAACAAAGCACTACTTCGGCTTCGACGACGCCTTCTATTTCCCCGAGTGCATGTATTTCTGGGGGGCCTGCTTCACCGAAAGCTACGGCCCCAAGCCCGCCGCCGAGCGCGAGGATAAGCTTCAAGACAGCCTCTGGCACAAACGCGAATGGGTCGGCGCCCTCGAATTCGCCCACCTCCTCCAGGACTACTACGACCACACCCTCGACGAGCGCTTCCTCCGCGAAAAACTCCTCCCCTTCGCCCTGCCCGCCCTCCGCTTCTTCGAGCACTACTACGCCGCCGGCCCCGACGGTCGCCTCGTCCTCCATCCTTCCCAGTCCCTCGAGACCTGGTGGCAGGTCACCAATCCCCTCCCCGAGATCGCCGGCCTGCGCGCCGTCTCCGCCCGCCTGCTCGCCCTTCCGCCCGATCTCCTCCCCGCCGCCGACCGCTCCTGGCTTGAGGCCTTCGCCGCCAAGATCCCAGAGCTCCCCACCCGCGAACAGGACGGCGTCCGCCTCCTCGCCCCCGGCGAGAAATTCGCCGACCGCCGCAATTCCGAGGTGCCCGAACTCTACGCCGTTTATCCCTTCCGCCTCGTCTCCTTCGAAAAACCCAACGCCCACCTCGGCCTCGCCGCCCTCGACCGCCGCGACT
>JALOTV010000308.1 GCA_025457685.1 Opitutaceae bacterium | reverse complement strand
TTTGCAGAAAGGCAGAAAACTCGGCGTGGTCGTAAATGGTGGCGCGGAGGTCGGCGGGGGCGACGCGGAGGGCGTGGTAGCCGGGGCGGAGTTCGCGGAAGAGGGCGGCGCGGAGGCCGGGGCAGACGCGCCAGTAGTCGGCGAGGGCGTCGAGGTCGCGGGCGGGCAGGCCGCCGTGGAGGTGGGCGGAGATGTCGTGGATGTCCTCGGCCTCCTGCGTGTCGAGGTAGCGGGGGAGATTGAGGTTGAAGCCGTTTTTCTCGATCTCGTCGTGCGGGACGAGGCGGGAGTAGCCGGGGTGGGTCTCGCCGTGGGTAAACACGTCCACGATGCGGTGGAGGTCTCGCTCGCGGAGGCGGTTTTTGTTGCCGTCCTTCGTGAAGCCGCGCGAGGCGTCGATCATGAAAATGCCGCGACGGGCGGAGGCGTTTTCCTTGTCGAGGACGAGGATGCAGGCGGGGATGCCGGTGCCGTAGAAGAGATTGGCGGGGAGGCCGATGATGCCCTTGAGGATGCCGGAGCGGACGAGTTTCTCGCGGATGGCGCCCTCGGCGTTGCCGCGAAAGAGGACGCCGTGGGGGAGGATGCAGGCGGCTTTGCCCGCGCCCTTCATCGAGCGGATGATGTGGAGGAGGAAGGCGTAGTCGCCCTGCTTGGCCGGGGGCGCGCCCCATGCGAAGCGTTGGTAGGGATCGCCGGAGCCGTCCTCGCCGAGGGTGAGGCCGGTGCTCCACGTTTTGACGGAGAAGGGGGGATTGGCGACGACGTAGTCGTA
Organism: Opitutaceae bacterium; assembly: GCA_025457685.1. Taxonomy (GTDB): domain Bacteria; phylum Verrucomicrobiota; class Verrucomicrobiia; order Opitutales; family Opitutaceae; genus IMCC26134_A. Next base: position 2,917 of record JALOTV010000308.1, on the reverse strand, counting down.
GGTGCGGAGGCCGGTGCCGGAGGCGTCCTTGAACTTCGGGTCGGCGAGGGTGTTGCCCTGCTGGATGCGGGCGGTGGGGAAGTCGTGCAGGATGAGGTTCATCCGGGCGAGACCGGCGGTGGTCACGTCCATCTCCTGGCCTTCGAGGGTGATGGCTTTGCCGGCCTCGGCGGCGACCTTGAGGAGGAGGGAGCCGGAGCCGCAGGTGGGGTCGTAAACGGAGGTGGCGGCGACGGTGTTGGCGGGGGAGATGCCGATGACCTTGGCGATGACGCGGCTGACCTCGGCGGGGGTGTAGAACTGGCCCTTGGACTTGCCGCTCTCGGTGGCGAAGTGCCGCATGAGATACTCGTAGGCGTCGCCGAGGATGTCGTCGTGGTCGGCGCGGTTTTTGGAGAAATCGAGTTCGGGCTTTTGGAAGATGGAGATGAGGTTGGTGAGGCGGTCCACCTTGGCCTGGCCCTCGCCGAGCTTGTTGGGGTCGTCGAAGTCGGGGAAGTCGGAGCGGGCGAGGCGTTCGTTGGCGGAGACGAGCGGGGCGATGACCTCCTTGTTGATGCGGTCGCCGATGTCGGCCTTGCCCTTCAGGGCGATCATGTCGCGGAAGCTGGCGCCCTTCGGGATGACGACGGCGGGGGCGAAGTCGTCGCTGTCCCCGTATTTGTCGGAGACGTATTTGATGAAGAGCATGAACAGGACGTAGTCCTTGTAGAGGGAGGCATCCATGCCTCCGCGCAGCTCGTCGCAGGAGGCCCAAAGGGAGGAGTAGAGGTCGGACTTTTTTATCGCCATGAGTCGGAGCGGAGAGGAGGCGCGCGCGGCGGGCGGATGGCAAGGGCGGCGGGGAAAGACTCGGGGCGTGGGCGACCGGTCGGTGTTTCCCCACCCCACCCAATCCCGCCGGTGCCTGTCCGGCATTGCCCCCGAGGTGTCTTGCGCTCGGGATGGCGGGCATGAAAACCCCTTCCGGCACGCATCGTTTGTCCCCCGCCCAGACCACGGACCTGCTCGCCACCCTCGCGCGCCGCTTCGCCGAAAATCCCGCCCGCCACGAGGGCATTTCGTGGGAGGCGGTGGCCGACCGCCTGCGGGCCCATCCCGCCAAGCTCTGGTCGCTGCACGAGATGGAGCGCACCGGCGGCGCGCCCGATGTCGTGGCGCAGGATGCGTGCGACGGGACCTTCGTTTTTTTCGACTGCTCCCCCGAGACTCCCGCCGGTCGCGTCGCCGTCTGCTATGACCGCGCCGGCCTGGAGTCGCGCAAAGAACACAAACCCGCGCACAACGCCGTCGATCTCGCGGCCGCCATGGGCGTGCAGCTCCTCACCGTCGCCGAATACCGCGACCTGCAAAAACTCGGCGCGTTCGACACCAAGACGTCCAGCTGGGTGCAGACCCCGCCCGCCATCCGCCGGCTGGGCGGCGCCCTCTTCGGCGACCGCCGCTACGACGAGGTGTTTATCTACCACAACGGCGCCCAGTCCTACTACAGCGCGCGCGCCTTCCGCGCCTCCCTGCGCGTCTGATCGCCCGACGACGCGCCGCTCCGGCGCTCCCGGTCAAGGATAAGTCCGCCCGCACCGTCCATTAGCCGGACGACTGCCTGCGCGTGCGCACTAATCAAAAATCTAATAAGGCCGATACCCATTCCGTGCCCCGTGGCACCCTCTCCCTTCGGCCTAACCTCGCGACCACCAGCCCCATGAAAAAATCCGCCCTCACCATCGGCCAGCGCATCACCCTGGGTTTCTCCTTCGTCATCCTCCTGGCCTGCGCGCTCGGCATCATCGCCGCGTGGAACATGCTGAGGGCCGTCTCCGGCGCCACCTTCCTCGATCAGGCCGTGGTGCCGCAGGCCGTAGTCACCAGCGACCTCTCGCTCGCCTCCGCCGAGGTGCAGCTGGCCGCCCGCTCGTATTCGTTCACCGGCGAAGAGGCCAACTACGACACCGCCGCGGCCGGTTTGGAGAAGGTGCGCGCCGAGCTGCAAAACGCCAAGAAACTGGTGACCGCGCAGCCCGCGCTCGAGGCCCTCGCCCAGGGCGTGCGCGACTCGGACGCCGCCCTCGCCGAATACGAAAAACAGTTCACCGCCACGCACGATTCGATCGTGGAGCTGCAAAAACTTCAATCCACGCTCGACGCCCAGGGGGCACGATTCCTCACCGAAATCAGCAACTACATCAAATCCCAGGAGGTCGCCCTCGCCGACGAAATCAGTCAGAAGGCCCCGGCGGAAAAGCTCCAGGAACGCCTGGAAAAGATCACCAACGGCGCCCTGGTCCGGAATGAGGGCAACCAGATCCGCCTCGCCGCCCAGCGCGCCCAGGCGCAGCGCGATGTGGAAGTGCTCAAGGCCGCCCTCCCCCGCTTCCAGACCATGGAGACCCTGCGCGCCGACCTGCTCGCCAACACCCGCCAGGCCTCGAACATCAAACAGCTCGAGGAGGTCTCCGCCGCCGCCCGCGCCTACAAGGACGCCATCACCGCCCTGTCCCTCAACCTTGCGCAAAGCGAGGAGATCGGTCGCGCCCGCGCCGCCGCCGGCGCGAAATTCGACGAGGTGGTGAACAGCCTGCTCAAGCGCTCCATTGAGCGCACCCGCGACTACGCCGACCAGTCCCAGATCTCGCTCTCCACCGCCACCAACCGCGTCATCCTCGGCCTGTGCCTCATGGTCGCGGGCGGCGTGGTGTCCGCCTGGCTCATCATCCGCGGGGTGAACAAGGTCCTCACTCACACCGCCGAGAACCTCACCCAGGGCGCCCTCCAGGTCGCCTCCGCCTCGGGCCAGGTCTCGTCCGCCAGCCAGTCGCTTGCCGAGGGCTCCAGCGAACAGGCCGCCTCCCTGGAGGAGATTTCCTCCTCGATCGAGGAGCTCGCCAGCATGACCAAGCGCAACGCCGACAACGCCCAG
>JALOTV010000307.1 GCA_025457685.1 Opitutaceae bacterium | reverse complement strand
GCCGACGTGCTCGAAAAACTCGGCGTCGTGGACGAGGTCATCCCCGAGCCCTTCGGTGGCGCGCACAACGACCCCGAGCAGGCCGCCGCCGCCCTCAAGTATTCCATCCAGAAACACCTCAACGACCTCCGTGCCCTCAGCCCCTCGAAACTCCTCGATTCCCGCTACGAGCGCTACCGTCACCTTGGCGTTTACCAGGAGGCCGGCGTCGCCCACGCCTGAGGCCCTTCCGCCCGCGCAACCCGCCGCTTTCGTCCCACGCCGCCCCCTGCCGGGCGGCGTTTTTCTTGCCGCCGCCTCGCCCTTCGCCGCCCGCCCGACATGCCTCCGTCCTCCGAGCCCCGCGCCCTCGCCGAGCCTCCTCCCGCCCACGGTAATCGCCTCCGCGCCCTCGCCCGTGGCGAACGCCCCCAGGAACGCGCCCTCGCCCTCGGCGTCGGCGCCCTTTCCGACACCGAGCTCCTCGCCCTCATCCTCCGCAGCGGCACCCGCGGCCACGATGTCATGAGCCTCGCCGCCCGCCTCATCGCCGACGCCGGATCGTTGCACGCCCTGCTCCGCTGGCACGCCAGCGACTTTACCCGCCTAAAAGGCATCGGCCGCATCAAAGCCCTCCAACTTTGCACCGTCCTCGAGGTTTCCCGTCGCGTGCTCAGCGTCGCCCGCGACCACCCGCCCGTCTTCAACGAGCCCGAGGACATCTATGCCCACCTCCGACCCACCGCCCTCGGTCTTCAGGTCGAGAAATGCTGGGTCCTCACGCTCAACACCCGCAATCGCCTGCTCCGCTGCGTCGAGCTGACTTCCGGCACCGCCAAGCAGACCCTCGTGCGTCCGATCGAGGTCTTGCGCGAGGTCGTCCGGGACGGCGCCACCGCCTTCATTCTCGCCCACAACCACCCCGGCGGCGACCCCTCCCCCAGCGCGGCCGACGTGCGGCTTACCCGCCAGTTGCGCGACTCCGCCCAGCAGCTCGACGTCCACTTCCACGACCACCTCGTCATCGGTGATCCCGCCCTCGATCCCGTGGGTATCGGCTATTACAGCTTCCGCGCCGGCGGCGTCCTGTGAGCCCGGGCTGCCGCCCCTTTCCCGTCCTGCGCAAAAAAGTCCGCAAAAACTCCTTGAAGTCCCCCGCGCCGGTCGTGATGGTCCGCGTCCCGTTTTTTGGTGCGATATCCAAGTGGCTAAAGGACGTTGACTGTAAATCAATTCAGCTTGCTGTTCGCTGGTTCGAATCCGGCTCGCACCACCACTCTAAAAAACCCCGGCCTCACCGCCGGGGTTTTTTTGTGCCCCGCGTCCTGATTTTCCCTGAGTTTCCCACCAGGTTCGAACGCGCCACGCTTGAGCTTTCCCTCACGCCGCCTTTCCGTCCGGTCACCGCATGACGCCGCCCCTCGCCGAGCTCACTCTGGATCCCGAAGTGGCCGAGGTCGTCACCACCAGCCTCTGGTCCCATGCCTACACCGTCGGCGGCGTGTTGCTCGTGCTCTTCGCCGTCGCCCGCCTCATGAGCGAGCGTCGCCAGCCCGGTAACACCCTCGCGTGGCTCATGGGCATCGTCCTGCTGCCTTACGTCGGGGTGCCGCTCTTCCTGCTTTTTGGCGGGCGTAAAATCCGCCGGCTGGCCGCCCGCAAGCGCCGCCTCCGCCCCTTCGAGCCCGACGAGGCCCGCGCCTCGGCCGCCACCCTGGCCCACCCCGTCACCCAGACCATTTGCACCCACGGCGCCGGTTCGCCCGTCGCCGGCAACCACGTCCAGCTCGTGACCACCGGCGAGGAGGCCTACGCCGAGATCGAGCGCCTCATCCTCGGCGCGCGCCACAGCATACACATCGCGACCTTCATCCTCGGTCGCGATCCAGTGAGCCGCAAACTCGTCGCCCTCCTCGCCAAGCGCGCTCGCGAGGGTATCCGGGTGCGCCTCCAGCTCGACGCCTTGGGCTGCTTCCTTTCCAGCGGACGCTTCGTGGACCCCATCCGCCAGGCCGGCGGCGAGGTCGCCAAATTTCTTCCCGTCGTTCCCCTCTCCGGTCGTGGTTCGGCCAACTTGCGCAACCACCGCAAGATCCTCGTCGTGGACCACCACACCGCCTTCGTCGGCGGGCACAATCTCGCCCGCGAATACCTCGGCCCCATCCCGTGGCGCAAACGCTGGTCCGATCTCGGCGCCGTCATCACCGGGACCGGCGCCGCCCTCCTCGACGAGATTTTTCTCGCCGACTGGGCCTTCGCCACCGGCCAGTCCGTCGAGGCCCTCCACCAGCAGTTGGATCGCTCCCCGCCCCCGCCCGCTCCGGCCCCATCGGTCCCCGCCGGCGTCGGCGAACTCCAGATCATCGCCTCCGGCCCCGATGTCACCGGCGACCCGCTCTACGAGGGCATGCTCTCCCTCGTCCAGGAGGCCGCGCGCAGCATCTGGATCGTCACGCCCTACTTCATCCCCGACGAGGTCCTGTTGCGCTCCCTCATCGTCAAGGCCCGCGCCGGCCGCGATGTCACCCTCATCCTGCCCGCCCGGTCCAACCACCCCGTCACCGACCTCGCCCGGCGCCCCTACCTGCGTCAGCTCGTGCGCGCCGGCGCGCGCGTCCTCGCCTACCAGCCGCGTATGCTTCACGCCAAGGCGCTCATCGTGGACGACTCCCTCGGTCTCATCGGCAGCGCCAACGTCGATATGCGCAGCCTTTTCGTGAACTTCGAGGTCGGCGTGCTCTTCCATAGCGAATCCGAGGCCCGGGCCTTGCGCGTCTGGGCTGGCGAACTAACCCGCGACTGTCGCCCGCTTACCCTCGCCGACCTCCGCCGTCGGCGCTTCCCCGCCAACCTCGCCGAAGACCTCAGCCGGCTGCTCACGCCCATGCTCTGAATTTTCCGCGAGGGGTCGCGCCTGCCCGCGCGTAACACCTTCCACAAAGTCATGCGCCCACCCGCCCACGATCCACTCTCCGCCCTTCTGCACCGCGCCGATCCCGCCGCCACCGCCGCAGCCGGGGACGAGGCCGCGTTCATCGCGGGCGTGCACGCCCGCCTGCGTTCCTCCCCCGCGGGTTCGTCGCCCGTTCTCCTGTTCCCGTCCTGGCTCGCCCGGCGCGCCCTTCCGCTCGCCGCCGCACTTGCCGTGCTCGCTTCCCTCGCCACCGGCGGCGGACTGGCCTACGCCCGCGAACAACGCATCCGCACCGAGGCCTACGCCTCCGCCTACGCCCGCAGCATCGACCCCTGGCTCATGCACGCCGCCCGCACGTCCGAAGACGGCGCCACCCTCCAGCGCTGAGCCCGCGTCGCCCGCCTCCGCCATGTTTCGCCGCCTCGTCTGGATCACCGCCCTCGTCGTCTTCGCGGGGCTCGCCGCCTATTTCGTCACTCGGCGGCTCATGCCTCCCGTTCCGGTCGCCCCCACCGCCGAGGCCAAGCTCGCCTGGCTGGGCCGGGAATTTTCCCTCGATGCCGCCCAGCTCGCGCGCATCGACGCGCTCCAGACCGCCTACGCGCCGGTCTGCGAAGCCCACTGCGCCGCCATCATGGAGGCGCAGGATACGCTCGCCGCCTCCGGTGAAGATGCCGCGCGCCGCGCCGCCGCCGAGGCCGAGCTCGCACGCCTTAAAAAAGTCTGCGCCGACGCCACCCGCGCCCACAAAAGTCTGCGCCGACGCCACCCGCGCCCACCTCGTCGCCGTGGCCGCCGTCATGCCGCCCGCCCAGGCCTCGCGTTTCCTCGCGCTCATGGAACCACGCGTGGCCCACACCGCCCATCGCGACGGAGCCCCTTCGCTGTCCGCCGCCCCATGAGCCCGCCCGTCGCCCCCGAGCTCGCTCCCGCGCCCGACGACGAGGCGCTTATGCTCGATCTCATGCGCGGCGATGGCACCGCGCTCGACCAGCTCATGCACCGCTGGCAACGCCCGCTGCGCGCCTTTCTCCACCGGCACCTCCAAAACGAGGCCGACGCCTGCGATCTCGCCCAGGAGACG
>JALOTV010000049.1 GCA_025457685.1 Opitutaceae bacterium | reverse complement strand
GGCGTCCTCGGTGGTGTCGTCGGTGAAGGTGACGACGATGTGGACGGGGGCGGGGAGGTCGCGGAGGTAGGAGCGGGTCTCGGGGGAGAGGGAGTGGCGCGCGTGGCGGGAGAGGTCGATGCGCCAGGCGTGGCGGGTGGCGAGGAAGTTGAGGCCGGCGACGAAAGTGAGGATGAGCACGGCCTGGGCGATCAGGTGGGCGGTGCGGCGGCGGCGGGCGGAGGCGAAGGACATCGAGCGATGATTTTTAACCACGGATTATACGGATGGGCACGGATGCCGGACAGGGCGTCAGCTGTGGAGCTGCTTGGCCTCGACGCCGAGGATGGCGAGGATGAGGGCGAGGGTGGTGCCGCTGAGGTAGTAAAGGACCTGGCGGGTATCGACCACGCCGCGGGTGAAGTCCTCGAGGTGGGTGAAGGTCTGCATGTAGTCGATGGCGGAGCGGGCGGTGGCCATGGAGTCGAGTTTGAGGAGCTCGAGGGTGGAGGCGAAGCGGGTGCCGATGACGAGGGCGAGGAGGAGGACGAAGGCGAGGATGCCGGCGACGGCCTGGTTGCGGGTGAGGGAGCTGGCGAGGACGCCGAGGGCGATGAAGAAGGCGCCGGAGACGGCGATGAAGAGGTAGCCGCCGAGCAGGGGGCCGAGGTCGAGCGGGGCGGACTGGCCGGCGAAGCGGGTGAGGATGTAGAAGAAGCCCGAGGTGGCGGCCCAGAGGGCGAGGTAGAGGGCGTAGGCGGCGAAGAATTTGGCGAGCACGACCTGGGGAGTGGTGACGGGCGTGGTGAGAAGAGTCTCCAGGGTGCCGAGGCGGCGTTCCTCGGCCAGGCACTTCATGGTGAGCAGCGGGACCATGAAGAAGACGGGGAGCCAGAAGAGCTGGAAAAAGACGACGGCGGGGGAACCCTCCTGTGGGGCGGCCGCGAAGGTCTCGAGGATGCCGGCGAAGATGAAGCCCATCACGAGCAGGAAGAGGGTGGCGGCGATGTAGGTGGCCGGCGTGACGAGGAGCATGCGGAGCTCGTGGGCGAGGAGGATGCGGAAGGGACGCATGGTTCAGAAGGACAGAGCGACAGAAGGATTGAGGGATAGAGGGACGGAAGGATGGGGAACAGAAAGACAGGATGTGTAGGGACGTCGTGATGAGGGTTTGGGCTGTCGTTCCGGTGTTCTGTCGCTCTGTCTTTCTGTTGTTCAGGCGGCCTTGGGGGTGGTGGCGGCGAGGAAGACCTCCTCGAGACTGTGGCGGGTGCGGGAGAGGGCGCGGAGGCGGAAACGAGGATCGCGGGCGAGGGCGTTGACCAAGGCTTCGCGGAGATCGGGGGCGGCGGGGTCGGCGGTGAGACGGAGGGAGGCGAAGCCGGCGTGGTCGGGCGCGGGGGCGGGGAGCAGTGTAAGGCTGGGGTGGATACCGGCGAGGAGGGCGGGGAGGGCGTCGAGGGGGCCGGAGAGCTCGAGCTCGTAGTGGCCGGGGCCGAAGAATTCGTGGCGGAGGCTGGCGGGGGTGCCGGCGGCGACGACGCGTCCCTGGTTGACGATGACGACGCGATCGCAGGTGACCTCGATCTCGGGGAGGATGTGGGAGCTGATGAGGACGGTCATGCGGCCGCGGAGGCCGGCGATGAGGTCGCGGACGGCGAGGATCTGGTGGGGATCGAGGCCGATGGTGGGCTCGTCCATGATGATGACTGGCGGCTCGGCGAGGATGGCGTCGGCGATGCCGACGCGCTGGCGGTAGCCTTTGGAGAGTTTGCCGATGATGCGGTCGCGGACGCGGCCGAGGTCGCAGAGGTGGACGACCTCGTCGAGGCGGGGGGCCATCTGGCGGCGGCGGAGACCTTTGAGGCGGCCGCGGAGATGGAGGTATTCGTGGACGCGGAGGTCGTCGGGGAGGGGGTTGTTCTCGGGCATGTAGCCGAGGAGGTTTTTGACCTCGGAGGGGCGGGAGGCGACGTCCACGCCGCAGACGGTGACCTGGCCGGAGGTGGCGGGGAGGTAGCCGGTGAGGATGCGGAGGGTGGTGGATTTGCCGGCGCCGTTGGGGCCGAGGAGGCCGATGATCTCGCCGCGCGCGACCTCGAAGCTGACGCCGCGCACGGCGGGGTGGCCGGCGTAGGTTTTTACGAGGTCGCGGACTTGGATGGCGGGTTCGGTGGAGGGCTCGGACATGGAAAGGTGGCGGGACGGCGGAGGGATTAGGGATGTCCAAGGACCAATGTCCAACGACCAATGTTGCGCGGGTGAAGGCGGGTTTTGAGGCGAGGTGGGGAGTTTTTTTGCGCGTTGCGTTTGGCGGGCGGGGTTTGCCGGATGCGCCGGTGATGTCGAAGAACCGGGTAAACGACTGGCTGGGCGCGCGCGACGGGTGGCGGTGGGCGTGGGGGCTGGCGCTGGCGTATGCGGCGGGGCTGGCGGTGGCGGCGTGGGCGCTGGGGGCGGGGCGGGTGCTGACCTGGGCGGGGGCGCCGCACATGGGGCTGGCGTTTTCGGATTTGCATGTGATCGCGGCGGCGCGTGCGGAGCTGGCGGCGGGGGGCGATCCCTACGCGAGCAATCCGGGCGATCCGTGGGGGCGGGTTTACAACTATCCCTCGGTGTGGATGAAGGCGTGGCCGATCGAGCCGGCGACGGTGGCGGCGTGGGGCGTGGCGCTGGGCGTGGCGTGGCTGGCGACTGTGGGGGCGTGGTGGGGCCGGTTGTCGCGCGGGCAAGGGGTGGTGGCGGGGCTGCTGCTGGCGGCGCCGCCGGTGGTGTTGGCGCTCGAGCGGGCGAACAACGATCTGGTGATTTTCATGCTGTTGGCGGGGGCGCTGGCGTGTCTGGCGCGCGGGTGGGGCGAGGTGGCGGCGGGGCTGGCGTGGGCGGGGTTTGCGCTGAAGCTTTATCCGCTCGCGGGCATGGTGGCGCTGGTGCGGCTGGGGTGGCGGCGGGCGTGCCTGGTCGGCGGGGTGGTGCTGCTGCTGGCGGGGGCGTATGTGTGGGCGCAGTGGGACGAGGTGGGTCGGGTGCTTGGGAATACGCCGGCGGACACGAGCATGGCGTATGGTGCGACGGTGGGACCGCGGGTGCTGGCGGAGTGGCTGACGCGGGAGACGGGTCGGCGGCATGATGTGACGGCCCTGCTGCCACATGCGCGGGTGTGGGCGGCGGTGCTGGCAGTGCTGGCGCTGGCCCACGGGTGGCGGGCGGCGGAGGCGGTGAGACGGGCGGGCGGTCCGGAGCGGGCGCAGAGCCGGGCGCTGGACGGATTTCGCGCGGCGGCGGGGATCTACGCGGCGACCTTCGTGCTCGGGGCGAATTACGATTACCGGCTGATTTTTTGGCTGCTGGCGGTGCCGTGGCTGACGCGCGGAGCGGAGGCGGGGGAAGCGCGGGCGGAAGCGCGGGCGAGGCGGGCGGCGTTGGGCGGCGTGATCGCGCTCATGTGGGCGAATCCGTGGTGGGGCGGGGGCTTCGCGGTCGTTCGCGAGCTGGCGGCGTGGGGCTTGCTGGTGATGGCGTGTTGGTGGCTGGGGCGGACCTTGCCTGCGCGGGCGCGATCAGGCGCGGGCGCGATCGGGTGAGGCGGGGGCGAGCGGGAGGGTGAGCTGGAAGCGGGTGAGTCCGGGGGCCTCGGGGGCGGGGTCGAGGAGGCGGAGGGAGCCGTGGTGGAAGCGGGCGATTTCGCAGGCGAGGGCGAGGCCGAGGCCGTGGCTGTGGGCGGAGCGGGCGCCGCGGCTGAAGCGTTGAAAGAGGTGGGGGCGGAGGGCGGGCGGGATGCCCGGGCCGGTGTTGGCCAAGGTGACGACGGCGTGGTCGGGCGTGGTCTCGAGGTGGCAGGAAACGTGGCCGCCGGGCTGGTTGTGGCGGATGGCGTTGTCGAGGAGGTTGAGCAGGAGGCGGCGGAGCTGGGCGGGGTCGCCGAGGACGGGGGCGGCGGGGGCGAGGTGGAGTTCGAGGCGGAGGGAGGCGCCCTCGGCGAGGAGGGCGGCGTCTTCGCCGACATCCTGCAGGACGGCGGCGAGGTCCACGGGGGTGGTGGGGGTGGGCTCGGCGCGGGCGTCGAGGCGGGAGAGGAGCAGGAGCGTCTCGACGATGTGCTGGAGGCGGCCGGCGGCCTCTTGGAGCCGGAGGAGACGGGCTTCGTGGGCGGGGGGCAGGTCGGGGGAGTGGAGCAGGCGGTCGAGCTCGCCGCGCATGACGGTGAGCGGGGTGCGGAGCTCGTGGGAGGCGTCGGCGGAGAAGCGGCGCGCCTGGGTGAAGCCCTGCTCGATGCGTTCGAGCATGGCGTTGAGCACAAGGGCGAGGCGGTGGAGTTCGTCGGCGGTGGCGGGGACGGGGACGCGTTGATCGAGGCGGTCGATGCGGATGGCTTCGGCGCTGGCGGTGAGGCGGGCGAGCGGGGCGACGACGCGGCCGGAGAGCCACCAGCCGGCGGCGGCGGCGAAGGCGGCGGCGAGGAGCCCGCCCACGCCGTAGGCGATGCCGAGCTGGCGGAGGACCTGGTCGGGGGCGTGGAGATCGTAGGCGATGAGGAGGCGGCCGAGCGGAACGGGGTAGGTGGCGACGCGCCAGCGGGAGGAATCCTGCGCCACGAAACCCGGGCGTGATGCGTCGGCGGGGAGGAGGGGCAGGAGGGCGGCGACGACTGGGGAGCCGTGGAGGAGGCGGCCGTCGGGAGCAAGGGCGGCGAAGGTCATCCACGGTTGGTGGACATTGACGGTGCCCGGATCGTCGGCGGAGCGGAAGGACTCGGCGAGGTGCTGGTATTCGGCGGCGAGCTCGAGGTCGATCTCGCGGACGAGTTCGCGTTGCACGTAGACGTAGGAGACGCAGGCGAAGAGGGCGACGATGAGGCAGGCGAGGCCGGCGGCGCCGAGGGCAAAACGGCGGCGGAGGGTGGCGGGGCGGGTGTTCACGGCTGGACCTGGAGGGCGTAGCCGAGGCCGCGCACGGTTTGGAGGAGGGCGGGGGAACGGCCTTCGTCTAGTTTGCGGCGGAGGCGGCGGATGGCGACCTCGACGAGGTTGGTGCCGGGGTCGAATTGGAAGCGCCAGACGCGCTGGAGCAGCTCGGTGCGGGTGACGACGGCGCCGTCGGCGCGCAGGAGGCATTCGAGGACGGCGAATTCGCGGACGGTGAGGTCGATGCGCTGGCCGGCGCGAGTGACCTCGCGGGTGGCGAGATCGACGTGCAAGTCGGCGAGGGTGAAGCGGGTGGCGCGGGCGTCGGGGTGGCGTCGGGTGATGGCGCGGAGGCGGGCGAGGAGTTCGGCGTGGTCGAAGGGTTTGACGAGGTAATCGTCGGCGCCGAGGTCGAGGCCGGCGACGCGGTCGGAGGTGGCGTCGCGGGCGGTGAGGATGAGGACGGGCAGGCGCAGGCCGGCGGCGCGGAGGCGGCGAAGGACGGAGAGGCCGTCGAGGCCGGGGAGGAGGAGATCGAGGATGGCGGCGTCGAAGGTCTCCTGGCCGAGGCGGAGCAGGGCCTGCTCGCCGGAGTCGACGAGGACGGGTTGGTGACCGCCGGAGCGGAGGGTGTCGCCTAGGAGGGCGGAGACCTGGGAATCGTCTTCGATGACGAGCACGCGCATGGGCAGGTTCTGACCCGAGGCGGGTCGGGGGGGCGAGGCGGAAGGCGGGGTGGAGATTACGGTTTTGTCATTTATTTAACGCGGCGGGGGCGGGTCGGTCTGAAGAGGGCATGTCGATTTTATCTTTGGCGGAGGAACTGAAGCCGGCGGGGGTGGAGGCGCGGGTGGCGCGTCGCGTGGAGTGCGTCGCGGTGGCGACGGCCACGGCTTGCGGGCTGTGCGGCGGGGGGCGGGGGCATCCGCTGGAGGAGCGGGACCGTGACGGCCGGCCGCTGCGGGTGGTGGTGTGCGACCGATGCGGCGTGGTGCGGAACGATCCCATCCCGACGGCGGAGGAGTTGAGCCGGTTCTACGCCGAGAGCTACCGGCTGGAATACAAGCGCACGCGCGAGCCGAAGCGCCGGCATGCGGCGCGGTATTTCCCGGTGGTGGCGGCGCAGATTGAGAAGCACGCGGACCTGTATGGGCCGGCGCGGGACGTCTTGGACGTGGGTTCGGGGAGCGGGGAGTTTTTGTTTTTGATGCAGGCGCTGGGCAAGACGGCGCGGGGGCTGGAGCCGAGCCGCGACTATGCGGAGTTTTGCCGGACGAAGCTCGGGCTCGAGGTGGAGACGGGAGAGATCGGCGGGTATGAGCCGAAGGGGAAGTTCGACCACATCCGGCTGAGCCATGTGGTGGAGCATCTGCGCGATCCGGCGGGGAGCCTGCGGACGGTGGCGGGCTGGCTGCGCGAGGGCGGCACGATCTATGTGCAGGTGCCGAGTTTCGAGGCATATTGCCGGACGAAGAGCGCGGGCGGGATGTTTCACTTCGGGCACATCTACACGTTCGACGCGGACTCGTTTGACCGTCTGCTGGCGGCGGCGGGGCTGGAGGTGGTGAGACGCGTGGGGCCGACGGTGGCGTTTGCGCGGCGTGCGGCGTGCGGGCCCGTGGATGCCGGGGAGGCGGCGCCGGCGTTGATCGCGGCGAAGCAGGCCGACTATGCGGTGCACAAGGCGGGCAAGGCACAGCGGCGCTCACGCGTGGCGCGCCTGCTGGGCAAGCTGCGCAAACGCTGGGCGGAGTGGCGGCGGATGGGCGCGGCGGGGGACTTTCGCGCGATCGGAGAGCGGCAGGCGGAGGCGCTGCGCCGGCGACTGGGTGTTGCCTAGTCGGCGGTCTCGGGCACCGGAATAAGGATCAAGTCCAGGCTCTGGCCGGCGGTGAGCAGGCCGGACTGGACGAGGATGGCGCGGCCGTCGGGGCTGAAGTTGGGGTGGGTGTGGTCGGGCTTCATGACGTGGCCGGTGGAGACGAGGGTGAGCTCGCCGGTGCGGCGGTTGATGAGGTGGATCTCACCGGTGAAGTTGTCGGCCACGGCCCATTTGCCGTCGGGGGTGCCATTGCAGTGCCAGAAGCCCTGGCCGCGCGGGGTCTGGCCGAGCGGGCTGACCTCGCCGGTGCGAAGATCGAGGGCCATGACTCCGGTGGGGCGTCGTCGGAGCTCGGGGGTGTGGCCCATGAGATTGAAGAGGACGGTGTCGCGGTCGGAGACGATCTCGTGGGTGACCCAGTCGTCGGGGGACTCGGGGAAGAGCGGGCGGTTGCCGGAGCCGTCGGACTGGACGGCCCACATGCGCTGGGGGGCGTCGCCGCCGGTCTCGTTGCAATAGATGATCTCGCCGGGGACCCAGGGGTTGGTCTGGACGTGGCCCATGAGGAAAGGCGTGTCGATGACGGTGCGGTATTCGCCGGTAGCAAGGTCCACGGCGCGGATGCCGCTCGGGACCTGGGGGATGGGTTTGCCGGGTTCGCGCGGCGGAGCGTCGGCTAGGCGGACGCCGAAGTAGGCGGTGCGCTCGTCGGCATCGAGGGCGAAGCCGCCGGCGCCGCGGTGGTCGGCGGGCAGGGTGGCGAGCACGCGCTCGTAGGTCTCGGGAGCCTTCACGGCGCCGGCGGCGCTGTCGGCGAGGAGCGGGGTGAGCTCGAGCTCGACGAGGCGCTCGCGGGCATCGGGGCCGGTGCGGAGGTAGTAGAGACGGTTGCTCAGGCGGGCGACGTTGAGGCTGTAGGTGCCGACGCCTTCGCCGGTGGTGAGCTGGGTGATATCGCCGGTGACGGTGTGGACGGCATAGGCCTGCGGGGTGCGGGCGGGGTTGCGGTCGGAGGAGCGGAAGATGACGTGGACGCCGTCGGCGGCCCACTGCGGGTGGGTCTGGTAGAGCTTGAGGTCGCTGGCCGGCGAAGTGGTGAGGGCGAGCAGGACGCGACCGGTGCCGGGATCGAGCACGGGGCGGAGCTCGGGCGGGGTGCGGCGTCCGAGCTCGGAGGCGGCGACGTGTAGGGTGAAAATGGATACGAAGAAGGCGGCGAGCAGGGCGGCGGGGCGGGGGTGCATGAGGCGGGCAGAGTCGCGGGGCGGGGCGCGGCGAACGAGCGCGGCGGGGTCGGACTGTCAGATGGCGGGCGCGGGGGCGGGGGCGACGAGGAGGTGGGCGGGCGCGCGGCCGGCGGCGAAGGCATCCACGGCGGCGAGGGTGGCGCGCGAGATGGCGGAGACGGCCTCGCGGGTGAAGTAGGCCTGGTGGCCGGTGACGAGGACGTTGGACAGGGAGATGAGCCGCGAGGTGATGTCGTCGTGCGCGCCCTGGCCGGCGGGGGGATCGTAGCCGAGCCGGGCCTCGTCCTCGTAGAGGTCGATGCCGACGGCGGAGAGCCGGCCGGTGCCGAGGGCCTCGATGACGGCGTGGGAATCGAGCAGGCCGCCGCGCGACGTGTTGATGAGGACGGCGCCGCGTTTGAACCAGGCGAGGGTGGAGCGGTTGACCAAGTGGCGGGTGGCGGGGAGGAGCGGGCAATGCAGGGAGACGACGTCGGCCTCGCCGAGCACCTCCTGAAGCGGGCCGAAGGTGAAGCCCTCGGCGAGGGCCTCGGCCGACGGGTGGGGATCGCAGGCGAGGACGCGGCAGCCAAAACCCCGGAGGATGCGGCCGGTGACGAGGCCGATGCGCCCGGCCCCGACGATGGCGACGGTTTTGCCATGGAGATCGAAGCCCAGCAGGCCCTCGACGGAGAAGTTGCCCTCGCGGACGCGGGAGTAGGCGTGCGGGATGCGGCGCACGAGGGAGAGGAGCAGGGCGACGGCGTGCTCGGCGACGGCGTGCGGGGAGTAATCGGGCGCGTAGGAAACGGTGAGCCCAAGGCGGCGGGCGGCTTCGAGGTCCACGTGGCTGTGGCAGGCGGAGCGGAGCGTGATCAGGCGGGTGCCGCCGGCGGCGAGGACGGCGAGGGCCGAGGCGTCGGCGCGGTCGTCGATATAAATACTAACAGCGACGTGGCCGTCGGCGAGGGCGGCGGTGTGGCGATCGAGGGCGGTCTCGAGGTAAAGGATACCGTGGGGGCCGCGGGCGTTGGCGGCATCGAGAAAGCAGCGGTCGTGGGGCTTGGCGCTGAAGACGGCGAGGTGCATGGCGGGGAGGCGGGGCTCGCGCGGGCAGGCGCACGTGCGGGCGGTTGTTTAGAGGTCGAGCGAAGGAGGTAACACGCGGGTGATAACTTGGAGTCTAGGATGGGCGGAGCGGCGGGGCGAGCCCAGGGCGGGTGGGCGGGGTTTTTGATAGGTTCTTCATGAGCCCGACGGGCGGGAAAAGAACGGCTCGCCTGCGGGGGCGGGCGCGGAAGGATGGCGGGCATGATACCGGCGAAACCGAGGAAACGGGGCGGTCTGGCGCGCAGCGGGTTGAGAGTGGCCCTGGTGATGGCGGCGACGTATCTCGCGGTGTGCGCGGGGATGGCGTGGTGGAAGGACGCGTTGATCTTTCCGTTTCACGGGCGGGAGCGGGCGGCGGGTAAGACGGCGCCGGCGTGCTACGAAACCTGGTGGCAGACGATGCGAGACGGGGTGAAGGTGGAGGCGTGGTGGCGGCCGGCGCGCGGGGCGGGGCCGGACCAGCCTGCGCCGGCGGTGCTGGTGTTTCACGGCAACGGGGAGTTGATCGACGATTCGCGGGATTTTGCCGACGTGTGGCACGAGTTGGGCGCGAGCGTGTTGCTGGTGGAGTATCGCGGGTATGGGCGTTCGGAGGGGGTGCCCGGGGTCGCGGATACGGTGGCGGATGCGGCGGAGTGGTATGACCGCGTGGCGGCGCAGCCCGGGGTGCGGGCGGATCTGGTGATGGCGCATGGGTTCTCGCTGGGCGGGGTGTTTGCGGCGGAGCTGGCGGGGGTGCGGCCGGTGGCGGGACTGGTGATGGAGGGGACGGTGGCGAGTCTGCGGCAGGCGGCGCGGGACCGGGGCATCTGGTTGTTGCTGACAAGGGAACGCTTCGACGCGGAGGCGGTGTTGCGGGCCCTGCCGGTCGGGGTGCCGGTGGTGCTGACCCATGGGCGTGGGGACGACGTGGTGCCGTATCGCCATCTCGGTTTGTTGGCGCAGGCGAGGTCCGGGGCGACGGTGGTGGATGGCGTGCACGGGCACTATCCGTTGACCACGCAGGAGCGGCCGGACCTGTTGCGCGATTTGCTGGAGGCGGCCAAAGCCCGAGCAGCGAGGGGGATGGACAACGCGCTTGCCTCGCCGGCGTCACGCTAGGCACCCTCGTCCTCTACGTAACGGACATGAAACAACGCACGCTCGCCCGCGAGGTCACGATTTCCGGCCAGGCTCTCCACACCGGAGAGACGGTCACGCTCACGCTCAAACCCGCCGCGCCGGATGCCGGTTATGTGTTTCGGCGGGTGGACCTGAACGGCGCGCCGGAGATCAAGCCGCGGGCCGAGCTGGTCGGCGATCTGGTGCGCCAGACGACGATCCAGGACGGGCACGCGAAGGTGCACACGGTGGAGCATGTGTTGAGCGCGCTGCATGGCTGCGGGATCGACAACTGCGTGATCGAGATGAACGCGTCGGAGCCGCCCATCCTCGACGGCTCGGCCAAGCCCTTTGTCGATCTGATCATGCAGGGTGATCCGGTGGAGCAGGACAAGGAGCGCGAATACTTCGTGCTGGAGGAGCCGGTTTCGATCCAGAAGGGCAACTCCTCGATCATCGCGCTGCCGCACGACGGGTTCAAAATCTCCTGCACCTCGGCGGACGACCGCGGCATCCACGCGCAGTTCCTGTCGTTGAACATCGATCCCGATGTTTACATGACGCAGATCGCGGCGGCGCGGACCTTCACGGTGTATGAGGACATCGAGGCGCTGATCAAACTCGGCAAGATCAAGGGCGGCTCGCTGGACTGCGCGGTGGTGATCAAGGGCGACAAGATCCTCTCGAAGGAAGGCCTGCGCTTCAAAGACGAGTTCGTGCGCCACAAGATGCTCGATATCATCGGCGACATCACGCTGCTGGGGCTGCCGATCAAGGCGCACATCATCGCGACGCGTCCGGGCCACGCGATCAACGCGGAGCTGAGCAAGGCGCTGGCGGAGAAGCTGGCGGAGAAAAAGAAGGGCCCGAAAAAGAAGCCGCGTCCGGCCATGGTGCTGCCGACCGAGACCGAGCTGGATATCCGGCGCATCCTGGACACCTTGCCTCATCGGTATCCGTTTTTGATGGTGGACCGGGTGATGGAGTTCGTCGGCGACGACGCGCTAGTCGCGATCAAGAACGTGTCGATCAACGAGCCGTTTTTCCAGGGGCACTTTCCGGGCAATCCGGTGATGCCGGGCGTGCTCCAGCTGGAGGCGATGGCGCAGGCGGCGGGCATACTGATGCTGCGCCGCGGCAGCAGCGAGGGGAAGACCTCGCTGTTCATGAGCGCGGACAAGGTGAAATTCCGCAAGCCGGTGCGGCCGGGCGACCAGCTGATCCTGAACGCGAAGCTGACCAAGACTCGCGGGACCAAGCTCGCGAGCGCGGAGGTGACCTGCACGGTGGACGGTCAGGTGGTGTCGTCGGCCGAGCTGATGTTCGCCATCATCGACACCAGCGAGGTGGAAGGCTGAGCGTCGAAGGCCGAGCCGGAGATTTATTTTTTAACGCGAAGGCGCGAAGACCGAACCGAAGAACGCTAAAAAAATCCCCGTGCGTCGCGTTCCGGTTTTTCGCGGGACTCCGCCCGCGGCCCCGGCCTCGCACGACGAGGTCAACGCGCCATCCACTCACGAACTTTACCATGCCCACCGTCATCCACCCCACCGCCGTCGTTGAGTCCGGAGCCGAGCTCGGCGCGGACGTCGAGATCGGGCCGCTTTGCTACGTCGGCGCGGGGGTGAGGCTGGGGGATCGCACGCGGCTGCATCACCACGCCTCGGTGGAGGGCAACACCTGGCTGGGCGAGGCGTGCGAGATTTTTCCCTACGCGTGCATCGGCGGGAAGACGCAGGATCTGAAATTCAAGGGCGGCAACCCGGGCGTGCGCATCGGGGCGCGGAATGTGTTTCGCGAATACTTCACGGTGCACGCGGCGACCAACGACGGGGATTTCACGCGGGTGGGCGACGACAACACCTTCCTCGCCTCGGGGCACATCGCGCACGATTGCGTGGTCGGCAACCACGTGGTGGCTAGCAATGGCGTGGTCCTGGCCGGGCACGTGGTGGTGGAGGATCACGTGGTGATCGGCGGCTACGGCGGTGTGCACCAGTTTTGCCGCATCGGCGCGCACGCCATGCTGTCGGCCTTCGCGAAGCTGGTGCAGGACCTGCCGCCCTACTTCATCGCGGACGGTGCGCCGGCGGTGGTGCGGGCGTTTAACAAGGTGGGGCTGGAGCGTCGCGGGCACACGCCGGAGCAGATCGAGCGGGTGAAGCGGATCTTTCGCATCCTGTATCGCGACGGGCTGAATCGTTCGCAGGCGCTTGATTTGCTGGCCGCGCACGAGGATGCGGGCACGCCGGAGTTTGCGCGCGTGATCGCGTTTGCGCGCGCGAGCGAGCGCGGGCTCGCGCCGGGTTCGTGAGGCGCGGGCCGGGCGTGTGCCCGACCCGTGGCGTGCGTTCGAGGAGGCGAAATTTCGCGCAGGCCGGATGGATAAAAGCTGAAGTGGGTTTGCGTTACGCGCCGCGAGCGGATTGTTAACCCGTCCAACCAAAACCTTATGAAAAATCCCACCACTCCTCTCGCCCGTTCGGTGCTCGTGTCCGCCCTCTGCGTGTTGCTCGGCCTGGCCGGTCTGACCGGTTGCCAATCCACCAAGAGCCCGGCCCTGCGCCAGGGCGCTAGCGCCTCGGGCTCGATCCAGACGGCGGCCGACCAGATCATCAAGGCGCGCGCGCAGGTGAACGTGACGACGGCGGCGCTGCGGAATCTAGTGGATCGTCCTCAGGACATCCCGGCACAGTATAAGACGGTGCTGGCGGAGCTGAAGAAGCTGCGCGACGACGCGGCCTCGATCGCCAAATCGGCGGACGCGATGCGGGCCAAGGGCGATCAATACATCGCGGATTGGGCGAAGCAGATCGCGGCGATCAGCGATCCGGAACTGCGCAACGCGGCCTTCGACCGTCGCGCCGAGGTGGCGACGCGTTTGCAGGGTATTTTCAAGCGCTACCAGGAGGTGAAGACGGCCTACTCGCCGTTCCTCGACAACCTGAGCGACATCCAGACAGCGCTCGGCACCGATCTGAGCGCGAAGGGTTTGGATGCGGTGCGCCCCTTCGTGGCCAAGGCCACGGCGAATGCCGAGCCCCTGAAGGCCGCGCTTGATGCCCTGGCGGCGGATTTCCGCGCGGTCGGCGTCTCGCTACAGCCCGGCGGCCAGTAAGCCGGATCGCAGGCACCGGAGGGCATCGCGCCGGGCCGTGGGTTCACGGCCGGCGTGATTGCGCCTCTGGGCAAGCGTGAAGGACGCACGAGAAGCCGGTTGCGGGACGGGCGAGAGTTTTTATGCTACGCGGGATACTTTTCTCAAACTCATGAAAACGACCATGCTCGGTCTGATGTTGCTCGCCTCCAGTCTCGCCCTTTCGGGCTGCGCCTCGCGCACGAAGCCCACGCCGGCGGACACGGATCCGAACAAGCCGTTTTT
>JALOTV010000306.1 GCA_025457685.1 Opitutaceae bacterium | reverse complement strand
GCCTCGCGAGGCGGTGATGAAGGGTTTGCCGGGGCGGCTGGCGACTTTGTCGGCGTGGATGGCGAAGCCGAGGGCGCGCAGGTGGGCGGCGGTGTGGTCGTGGTCGCCGACGCTGGCTCCGCCACTGATGAGCAGGATGTCGGGCGAGGTGGCGAGGGCGGCGCGGAGGGTGTCGAGGGTGGTTGCGGGGTCGTCGCCGGTGCGGGTTTGAAAAACGAGGGCGGCGCCGGCCGAGGCGACGAGGGCGGCGATGAGGGGGGAGTTGGTGTCGCGAATCTGGCCGAGGGAGGGGGTGGTGTCGGCGGGCACGAGTTCGTCGCCGGTGACGACGTGGGCGACGCGCGGGCGGCGGGTGACGAGGGGCGTGGTGTGGCCGACGGAGGCGAGGAGGGCGACGGCACCGGGCGTGAGGGGGGAGCCGGCGGGGAGGAGGAGGTCGCCGGCGCGGCATTGGCTGGCGCGGGGGCGGATAAGGCGGTGGGAGGGGGCGATGCGTAGATCTATGCGGCCATCGGGGAGGCGCGTGGTGTCTTCTTGCATGACGATGCCGACGGGGGCGTCGGCGGGCACGGCGGCGCCGGTGAGGATGCGCCAAGCGTGGCCCGGGGCAGGGGCGCTGGGAGGAGCGGGGATGCCGGGCGGGAGGGTGCCGAGGAGGGTGACGGGGCCGGGCGCTTGGTCGAGGCGGGCGAGGTAGCCGTCGAAGGCGGAGCGGTGAAAGGCGGGCTGGTCGGCGTCGGCGAGGATGGGTTCGCGGAGTAAACGCTGGGTGGCGTGGGCGAGGGGGATGCGCTCGGCGGGCAGGGGCGCGGGGACGAGCGAGTCGATGAGGAGTTGAAAATCGGCGACGCGAATCATGGGTGGGTTAACAGGCGCGAGGCGCAGATTTGTGGAGCGGGGAGAGCGCGTTCCGAGAAAATGAAAACCAAGCTCAGGAGTGAGGAGGGAGCGTGTCGGTTTTCCAGATGGGGACGTCTTGTTTGAGGCGGTTCATGAAGGCGACGAGGGCGTTGAAGGCGGGGCCGCGGTGGCGCGACCAGAGCGCGAGGTGGATGGCGGCTTCGCCGACTCGGATGTCGCCGATGCGGTGGCGGACGTGTGCGGCGAGCAAACCATGTTCGGCGGAGATTTCCGTGAGGAGGTTTCGCATCACGGTCTCGGCCATGGGTTGGTAGGCTTCGTAGCGCAGGCCGCCGATGGGGGATTCGTTTTCGTCGGCGCGGACGATGCCGGTGAACTCGGCGCAGGCGCCCGCGCCTGCGATCGGCGGAAGCGCGAGCGGCTCGATGGGTTCGGGGCCGATTTTAACGGTAATCATGTGGTTGGGGGGACTGGCGGACGTGGTCTGCGAGTGCGGAATGATTACGCGGCCGTGGGCTCGCGGTAAACGGGCACGAGGTAATTTTCCCGAAAATCGACGCCGGGGAGGGAAAGCTCCACGCCGAGTTCCCAGTAACGCGCGGTTTCGCCGCCGCCCAGCCAGGTGCCCGGCGCCTCGGCTGGCAGCGAGAAGGTCAGGGCGTGTTCCTCGTGGGCGCGCAGCGTGACGGGCGCAGCCAGTTCCCATCGGGCGGACCAGAGCTGTTTGCGGGTGCGGCTGACCCGGCGACGCCGGTGGCTGCTTGAAGATTGGATGAGACGTTCTTCGATGGCTCGCAGCGTGAAGTGGCCGGCGAGCACATCACGGCAGCCGGCGGGGACTCGCCAGTGCAGCACGACATCGCCTCCCGGGTGAAGGGGGAAGCGAGCGTAACGCACGGCAGAGGCTCCGAACTTGAAGGCTCGCAGCCAGGCCCGCACGGCGAGGAACGCCATCCAGAGCACAGCCAACATGAACAACGCGATGAGGGCGCGCATGAGCAGCGGCGCGGGCACGTGGAAAAAGAACAACCACACGAACGGCGCGAGAAACAGGGCGAGAAACCCCGCCAAAAACGTGCGGCGTATGGCGCTGCGCCAGGGGGAGGCCGGACTTTGGGTGACATCCCACGGGTAATCGGCGAGGGCGCGCGATCCCGGGATTTGATTTTTGCGTTCGGCGGCGGCGCGCGATTTTTTCCATTCCCAAAGGGCGCGGCCGCCAAGGAAGAGGCCGACGACGGCAAAGGTCGTGCCGATCAGGGCGAAAACAGGCAAGGGGACGCGGACTCGCGTGGTGTCGAAGGGGATGAGGCCCAGCGCTCCGAGCGTCATCCAGCCGCCGCCGGCGAGAAACCCGAGTCCCCAAAGTATGCCGGCGGTGGTGCCGCCCGTGCTAAAGGTGTCGAGATGCCAACGGTCGTCCGCTTCGCGCCAAAGCGGCAGGGCGGGTGGGGTGGCGGGCTTAAGCGGGAGGGTGCTCAATGCGCTGATTTGCGTCGGGACGATGCGGTGGGGGGAAGTATTCAACCTCCGGATACGGGCGGGATGAGGGCGATCTCGTCGTCGGGGGCGAGGGTGGCGTCGGCGGGGAGGAAGGCCTCGTCGCGGGCGAGACGGGTGACGGGGCGCAGCGGGGCGAGGGCGGGATGGCGGGCGAGAAGCAGGGCCCAGAAGGCGTCGGTGGAAAGGGTCGAGGGGACGGGGAACTCCTCGCGATCGGTGCCGGCGAGGCGGCGGGCTTGGGCGAAGTAGAGGACGCGCATGCGATGAGGGATCAGCCGCCAAGGGCGGTCATGGGGCGGGCGGGGGCGTAGTCGGTGTTAAAGGTGTGGTCCTCGGGTTTTTCGGCGATGGCGCGGGCGAGGAGGTGTTCGAGGGCGGCGGGATCGCCGGAGGCGAGGGCGGACTTGAGGTCGAGCTCGCCGTGGCGGCCGAGGCAGGGGCGGAGTTTGCCGTCGGCGGTGAGGCGGAGCTTGTTACAGCTTTCGCAGAAGTCGGGGGTGGTGATGGCGCCGATGAAGCCGACGTGTGCGCCGGTGGCGGTGTCGCGCCAGTAGCGGGCGGGGCCGTGGCCGGGGCGGTAGTCGGCGAGCGGTTCGAGCGGGGACTCGGCGTGCAGGCGAGCCCGGAGTTCGGCGACGGAGAGGATGGACGAGGCGCCGAGGGCGTCGTCGCGCGAGAGCGGCATGAGCTCGATGAAGCGCACGGGTGCGCCGATCTCGGCGGCGAAGCGCAGGAGCGGGCGGTATTCGGACTCGTTTTGGCCGCGGAGGAGGACGCAGTTGAGTTTGACGAAGATATTTTCGGCCTGGGCGGCGCGGATGCCGGCGAGCACGCGGGCGACGTCGCCGCCGGTGATGCGGCGGTAGAGGTCGGGGTCGAGGGCGTCGAGGGAGACGTTGGCGGAGCGGACGCCGGCGCGGGAGAGCTCGGCCGCGAGGGGCGCGAGTTTAAGGCCGTTGGTGGAGACGCCGAGGGAGTGGAGGCCGGGGAGGGCGCCGATGCCGCGGGCGATCTCGAGAAAGTCGGCGCGGAGCAGAGGCTCGCCGCCGGTGAGACGGAATTTTCTAAAGCCGAGGCGAGCGGCGGCGGCGGCGATGGCGACGAGCTGGGCGGCGGTGAGGTGGTCGGCTTTTTGCGCCCAGCCCTTGTAGCCTTCGGGCATGCAGTAGAGGCAGCGCTCGTTGCACCGGTCGGTGACGGAGATGCGCAGGTAGTCGATGTTGCGGCCGAAGGGGTCAGTCACGGGACGAAATTGAAATGACCAATGACTAATGTCCAATGACCAATGTGGCGCAGGCGCGGGGGAGGTGCTGAAGATTTTTCAGCAAAGCGAAGGGTGTGCCTCATCCGTGATGGTGTCCGCAGCCGC
>JALOTV010000305.1 GCA_025457685.1 Opitutaceae bacterium | reverse complement strand
CCGCCTCCGCCCAAAGTGCGGACCCCATGTGCGCGCCCGATCTGGACCTGGACGCCGAGATCATCGCCTACATTTCGGAAAACGAGGTTTTCCATATCAACGACGTCTGCCGCGCCATCGAACACCCCAAGGGCGCCCGCTTCGTGCGCGCCCACTTTCATCAGCTGATGGAGCAGGGAAAAATCCGCTACCGCAACATGCTCTACACGATCTGAACGGATCGTATTCCGGTAAACGCGGCTACTTCGCCGCCTCTGCGGCGGCCGCGCGTGATCGGCGCCGGCTCTCGATCATCTCCGGCGTGAGGCGCTCCACCGAGGGCAACTCCAACAACTCGGCCGCGTCGAGCATGGCCAGCGCTTCCTGGGGATCCGCCGCCGTATCCGCCGCTTCGCGCAGCACGCCCGCGCCCTCGGCCAAGCCGAGTTGCACCATCGCCTCGCGAGCCGCTCTGCGCACTTCGGCGTCACCGTGCCGCAGATAACCACCGAGCACCGGCAACGCCCCGGCCGAGTAGGTCCGCATCGCGGCCTCGATCGCCGCAAGCGAAGAAGCCGTTGTCGCCGGATCCGGCGTTGGCACTTCGACGTGCGTTTCGACAGACCGCGCCGCATCAGTGGGGGGACTCGCGGGAATGGCCGTTAGTGGATCTTGGCGACCCGCCGCGTCACCGGATTTCGCTACATGGTCTTGTGCCGAGACTAACCGCGCCGGCGATTGCGGCAGCAGCCAATAGCCGCCGGCTATCAGCAGCCCCGCCACGATGACGGCAACTATTCCGCCCCGGTTCACTCGAGCGCCGGCCGCAGCGACTCGGGCACCGCCGCCCAGTAGGCCGAAGCAGTTATAGCCGCCGTGGATTTCACCATCACTTCAGCGCCGATCGTGACCGTGCCTTCCACCATTGAAATGGGCGCGGCGTTTTCGAATTTGGTGCCGGCCAGTCCGCTGGCCGTGACCTTGCCGTTGAGATAGACCGCCTGTCTGGCGTCGTATCTGGACGAGTAGAGCGCGCGCCCGGTGAGCTCCATCGCGCGCAAAGGCAGAACCTCGCCCGGGAAAATACGCACCGTAAACTTGGCCTTGCCGCTCTCGCTCTCGCTCAGCGTCGGCGCCGGGGGATTAAAAATGTTCTCGGTGATCGAAACATTCCCGTCGCTCACGTCCGTCTGGTAGGTGATTTTCTGTCCGTCGGTGCGCAGGCCGGACTCGGCACCTCCCGCCATCGAGAAATTGATGTGATGCCCGGCAATCAGCGCGCCGGCATCGCCGTCCTGCGATTCCCAGCCTAGAAACACCGGCGCCTTGCCCGGCTTTTCCGCGAACACATAGCGACGCTCCTCGTCGTAGCCCTTGAACGTCACCGCCGTCAGCACGTAGCCGCGCCAGGCGTTGGCGTCGGACGGCGACTCCGCCAGCACACCGCCCAGCGCCACCAAGTCCTTGATGAAATCCGCCGTGAGGTAACGTCGTGCCAGCGCCTTTCGCGAGGTCTGCACGATACGCTCGACAGGATAGAAAAAACCATCCGCCAGCCGCCGCTCTTTCTCGGTGTTGCGCTCCGTGTAGTAGTTAAACCCAGCTGCATCCCCGTCAAAATCGTGTGGGTTTAAAATTCCCGTGTAGGTCAGGCCTCTGTTGAAATCCGCGTCCTCCTGCGCCGGCGTGATTCGATAACCGCCGATAGACTCCGTCAGCGTGAGCGAAAGGGTGACCACCGCCCTGCCCGCGCGGATTTCCTCCGTCTGCGCGAAAGCGCTCAAAGGGCACAGGGCGAGAACGGACCAGGCGGTCACGCGGAGGAGTCGGGTTACGTTTTTCATAAGCTAGTCGATTACGTGGGCTGCTACTACTGCGCCTCGGGCCCGCGAAAACCCGTGCAACGCGTCATCGCCTCGCGTGCATCCAGGCTTGTCAACCCTTGAGGTCCTCGCGCCGGTTTTTGCGGCGAAGGCTTACGCTTTTTTTGCGCGTCACCACGCGTGATCGCTTTCCCCCTTTCCCCGCCCGTTCCTCCGCTTTACTGATCACGCTTCGTTTCATCCCGCATCCACGAACGACCATGAACACGTCCAGCTCCACGCGTCCGAAAAAAGTCGCCCTCCTCACCGCCGGCGGGCTCGCCCCCTGCCTCAGCTCCGCCGTCGCCGGCCTGATCGAGCGCTACACCGAGATCGCGCCCGACATCGAGATCATCGCCTACCACGGCGGCTACAAGGGCCTGCTCCTCGGCGACTCCTACAAAATCGGCCCCGCCGAGCGCGCCGCCGCCCCCATCCTGCATCGCCACGGAGGTTCGCCCATCGGCAACAGCCGCGTGAAGCTCACCAATATCAAGGACTGCGTGAAGCGCGGCTTGGTCAAAGAAGGCCAGGACCCGCAAAAGGTCGCCGCCGACCAGCTCGTGAAGGACGGCGTCGATATTCTCCACACCATCGGCGGAGACGACACCAACACCGCCGCCGCCGATCTCGCCGCCTTCCTCGCGAAAAACAACTACGGCCTCACCGTCATCGGCCTGCCCAAGACCATCGACAACGACGTCTTCCCCATCCGCCAATCCCTCGGCGCGTGGACCGCCGCCGAGCAGGGCGCGCGCTACTTCCGCAACGTCGTCGCCGAGCACAACGCCAACCCGCGCATGCTCATCATCCACGAGGTCATGGGGCGCAACTGCGGCTGGCTCACCGCCGCCACAGCCGCAGACTACCGCAAGCTTCTCGACCGCGAGGAGTTCGTGCCCGGCCTCGGTCTCTCCCGCGAAAACCTCGAGGTCCACGCCGTGTTCATCCCCGAGATGGCCATCGATCTCGCCGCCGAGGCCGCCCGCCTCAAAGCCGTCATGGATAAACATGACAACGTGAACATCTTCATCTCCGAGGGCGCCGGCGTGGAAGCCATCGTCGCCGAAATGCAGGCCAAGGGGCAGGAAGTCCCGCGCGACGCCTTCGGCCACATAAAGCTCGATGCGGTCAACCCCGGCAAATGGTTCGGAGAGCAGTTCGCCAAGATGCTGGGCGCGGAGAAAGTGCTCGTGCAAAAGTCCGGATACTTCGCCCGTGCCGCCGCCGCCAACGCCGACGACCTGCGCCTCATCAAGAGCTGCACCGATCTCGCCGTGGAGTGCGCGCTGCGTCGCGAAAGCGGCGTCATCGGCCACGATGAGGACAAGGGCGGCGTGCTCCGCGCCATCGAGTTCCCCCGCATCAAGGGCGGCAAACCCTTCGACATCGCCACCCCTTGGTTCACCCACCTGCTGTCCGCCATCGGCCAGCCCCGCGCCGAGCGGGTGCACGTCGCGCACTGATGGCTCGCAACGCCCAGATTTCGGGCCGCCGCGCTCCCTCCGCGTGCGCACGGCCGTGGCTCGCCGGCTCGCTGGCGGTCGCGGCGCTCGTGCTTGGCGCCTGCGCCAGCACGGACGGCGCGAAGCGGGCAGGCCGGCGGGGTCACGTCGCGCCAGCGCCGGCGGACACCGCACCGCGCTTCGCCCCCGGTCTGGTCGAGTTGGGCCGCATCCGTTCCTTCGACGCGGCCGGGCAAGTGGCCGTGGTCGAGCTGTCGCCCTTCACCTCCGCGCCGCCCGCCTCGAAATACCGTTCCAGTTCGATGATCGGCGCCTACGTCACGTCCGGCGTGCCCCGTGCGGACGACGAGGTCGTCATCGCCCCCGCGCCATGAATACGCCGACGGCAGGCTCCAGCCCAAATCCATTCAACCATGCCGCCCGCGAGCTCATCGCGGCCTTTCGCGGGGTGGCCAACGACGTGCCGGCGCGGCAAGTGCGGCGCTCCACCAAGTCGCTCGGCCCCCTGCTCGAGGAGTTGTTGGTTAAGCATCAGATCGGTCGCGCCGCACCCGAAGACGCCATCCGCGAGAACTGGCCGTCCGTCGTGGGGCCCGCCATCGCGCACTACTCGCACGCGGGCCAGATCGATCCGCGCGGCAAGCTCGTCGTGCTCTACAACCAGGCCGTGGCCGGCAACGAGCTGCGTTTCCACCAAGCCGCCATCCTCGCCCGCATCCGCGCCCTCCCGGGCTGCGACCACGTGAAGAGCCTCGCCATCCGCGCGGGCTGAGCCGCCTGTATCCGGGAAACTAATACGCCACGCGCAGCCGCAGGAAACGTCTGGGTCGCCCGTCTGCCGGCTCGGAATCCGTCACCGTGTGGGTGCCGGCCGCGACGGCGCCACCGGAGATGGGGTTGCCCGGCACGTCCAGCGTTCGCCACGGTCCCGCGGGGTCGTCGGCGACTTCGACCGTGTAAACCAGCCCCGGATCGGCAATGCTCGGGAAGGTCAGCGACAAGCCGCCCTGCGGAGCGATTTCGACCCCCACGGGCGAAGGCTCCTTAACCTCAGGATCCAATCCCAAGGCGTATTCCAGCAACGCAGGCAGGCCGTCTCCATCCTCGTCGGCCGCCGCCACGCTTTCGGCCTCGGCCGGCGTGCCCGTGCCCTGGCCATCGACCCAGGCGGCGAAGCCCGTGCGGATGACCAGCGTGCCGTTCGAGACGCCTTGATGAT
>JALOTV010000304.1 GCA_025457685.1 Opitutaceae bacterium | reverse complement strand
GGCTCAGTAGAGGCGGACGTAGGCGCCCTTGCGGAGGCGTTCGAGCCAGCGTTCCTGGGCCTCGCGGGTCATCTGCTGGGCGAGGGTGGTCTCGATCTGTTCGCGCACCTCGGATATGGGGGGCACGCCGGCGGCTTTGCGGTCCTGGGCGAAGAGGAGGTAGACGCCCTCGCGCTGGACGATGGGCGCGCTGATCTCGCCGGTGGCGAGGGAGAAGAGCGGATCGCTGAACTCGGCCTTGAGGTCGGCGCGTTTCTGCCAGCCCCAATCGCCGCCGCGGGCCTTGCGGGCGTCCTCGGTGTATTGCTTGGCGAGGTCCTCAAACTTTTCGCCCGCGCGGAATTTGGCCGTGATCTCGTTGGCCTTGGCGAGCAGGGCCTCGTCGGTGAGGTCGCCGCGGTTGAGCTGGATGAGGCGGAGGTGGACCTGTTCTTCCTGGCGGAAGCGGTCCTGGTTGGCGGCGTAGTAGGCCTCGACGCGGGCGGGGCTGACGATGTTGGCGCTCTTGCGCTGCTGGCCGCGCATGTAGCCGTAGATGATGTCCTCCTCGACCTCCTTGCGGTAGTCGCGAAGGGTAAAGCCACGGGACTTGAGGTAGGCGAGGAAACGGGTGCGGTCGCCCTCGAACTGGGTGGTCAGTTGCTCGGCGATGGCGTTGTCGACGTAGCTGGACGGGATCTGGCGTTTCTCGTCCTTGCGGAATTCTTTCACGATGAGCACGCGGTCGACGAGGTTGCGCACGATCTCGTCCTGCACGCGCTCAAGTTTCTGGGTGAACTCCTGCTGGTTGCGGGAATCGCGCCGGATCTGGGGCAGCAGGGGGGCGAGCTCGCGGCGGATGTCGTCCACGGTGATGACCTTGGACTCGACGACGGCGGCGATGCCGTTGGCGAAACGCAGATTCAGGCCGTCGTCGATTTCGGAGGTGGTCGCCGGGGCGGGTTTGGCGGCCTGGGCGCGCACGATCACGGGGCAGGCGAGGAGGCCGAGGGCAAACGTGGCGAGGCCGAGGCGGTAAATGCGTTGGGACATGAGGGCGGTGTCGGAAAGGGACAAGGT
Organism: Opitutaceae bacterium; assembly: GCA_025457685.1. Classification (GTDB taxonomy): domain Bacteria; phylum Verrucomicrobiota; class Verrucomicrobiia; order Opitutales; family Opitutaceae; genus IMCC26134_A. Next base: position 2,694 of record JALOTV010000304.1, on the reverse strand, counting down.
TGGGCGGATTTCGTGCCAAGCTAGTTCCGGTCAAAGTCCGGTCAATGGAGGAACGCGCCGCGCGGCGGTCCCTTCCGCGTCGCGCGGAGGGCGGCGTTGTTGGCCTTGCGGTCGGGCGGGTGATCGCCGCAAACCTTGGCGAGCTTTCCCCTTATGAAACTTCTGGCGACCTTGCTCGGACTGTCTTTGTGCGCGAACGCGGCGTTTCTGGTCTGGGCGCCCAACCGGGGCGTGGCGGAGGCGGAGCGCGCCTCCGCCGAGACCGCTTCGCCCTCCGGCGCGGCGGTGGCGACGGCCCGTGGGCCGGCGACGGGAGATGGCCGGGCGATCGCGGCGGCTTTGCGCGACGGCGATAACCTGCGTCTGAGGGACGAATTACTCGCGGCGGGCCTGGATGAGGAGACGGTGCGCGATCTGGTGCGTGCGCGGATACACAAACGCTTCGAGGCGCGGTTTGCCGCCTTGCACCGGGGCAACGGCGTCGCGACCGAGTGGTGGAAGCAGGATGACTGGAGCCGCATGACCAGAGAGAAGAGGGAGGAAATGCGGGCCTTGCAGCGGGAGCTGGACGAGGAGTTTCGCCGCGTGCTCGGCGAGGGCATGATGGCCGAGACCCTGCGCAATAATCCGTGGATGGGGCGAAAATATGGCTTTCTTCCCGCCGAGAAGCGCGAGGCGCTTTGGCAGCTGGAGCAGGATTACAACCAGCTGAGCGAGGATCTGAGCAGCGAGGCGCAGGATTTTCGCATGCCGGAGGACGCGGAGAAATACCGCTTCCTCGAGGAGGAAAAACGCCGGGACATCGCCGAGTTGCTCGGGCCGGAGGATTTCGCCGCCTATGAGCGGAGAAACTCCCGCACCGCCAACGACCTTGGCTGGCGCATGACGCGGATGGACGCCACCGAGGCCGAGTTCATGGCCGTGTTCGAAATCCAGAAGGAGTTCGACGACGTGTATAACAACCACGACCCCTTCGGAAACACTTACACCGACCGTTCCTCGCCGGAGAAACGCAAGGCGCGCGCCGAGGCGGAGAAGGCCATGCGCGCCGAGATCCGCGCCGCCCTCGGCGACGAGCGCTACAAGGTCTACGTGCGATCGCAGGACCACGACTACCAGCAGCTGCAAAACGCCAGCCGCCGCTTCGCCCTGCCCGCCGACACGCCCGCGCGCGTCTATGATCTCCGCGACGAGGTGCCGCAGGCCGCGCTGGCCATCGCCAAAGACGAGACGCTCGCGCCGGAGGAGAAAAAGGTCCGCGTGTCCGAGCTCGCAGCCGATACCCGCGCGCGGCTGGACGCGATGCTCGGGGCCGACCTTGCCAAGGTGGCGGTGGAGCAGATGCACAGCCTCCAGTGGCTGCGCCAGCTCGACGAAGGCACGATCATCACCTATGACGAAAGCGGTTCGCAGTCGCACCAACGGCTCGAACAATTCAACCCCAAGCCCGCGCCGGCCAAAGCAAAGCGTTGAGCTGCGACGCGACCTGATACTGTTTCCAGTCGCGCGCCGTTTGCGGAAGGCGCCTAGCTGTTCCTGTTCTGCCCCGCCTCGTCCCCCTTACCCCATGCACGTCGTTCCTTGCCTTCTGGTTTCCCTGATTGTTTGCGCACCCCCGGCGGCCTTCGCGGCGACCGCGGAGGCGGAGTCCGCGCCTTGGGATGCGGCGCTTAATTTCGAATTCAACGAGGCGTCCGATCGCTTCGCGGAGCGCCACGTCGCCGCGCCGGACGACGCACGGGTGACGCTCGCGCACGCCGCCACCCTGCTCGCGCGCCAGCCCCGCACCCAGGCGAATGTGAACACCGCCCGTGCGCTGGTGGAGCGGGTGCTGGCCGCTCCCGGCGGATCCGTCGCGCCGGATCACCACGCGCTCGCGCTCTATCTGCGCACGCGCATCATCCACGAGCATGAGGCGCGCCCCGACCTCGCCGCCGCGCGCGCCGGCTACGAAGAGCTCAGGCGCCTCTATCCCGCCCATCCGCTGGCCGACCACGCGGCGGTGCACCTTGCCATCCTGTTGCTGCACCAGACCCCGGGGATCGATTTCGAGGCGCGCCGCGCCGGGCTCGAGGCGCTGGTGGAAACGGCGCACGCGCCCTCGGCCAGACGCGAGCTGCTCTACCTTCTGGGACGCCTGCACTGGGATGAGCGGGCCGATGCCGCCGCGGCGCTGTCGCCCCTGATCGCGGCCCGCGAGCTGGGCTACGAGGCGCCCGCCCGCAACGGCGAGGTCGATCTGTTCATCGCCGATCTGGCCGCCCGGGCCGGGAGGCCCGAGCTGTCGGCACGCCATTTTCTCGCCTTTGTCCACGCCTACCCGCGCGACACCCGCACGGGCACCGCCAAACGTCTCGCCGCCGAGCAGTCGGCCCTCGCCGCCAACCCCGCCGCCTCCGCCCGATGAAAACCGAATCCCTGCGCAATCTTATCGCCGGAGTGGTCCTCGTCGGCGTGTTCGCCTACTCGGCCTGGCACGTCTTCTCCATCCGCCGCGCGGAACAGTCCGACGAAAAGGTGACGATCCGCGTCGGTCACTGGCTGATGCACGCCGGCATGCGCGAGGCCTTTGACGAGGCCATCGCCGAATATGCGAAAATCCGCCCCGACGTGCGGGTGGAGCAGATTCCCGTGCCCCTGCGCACCTACCCGGCCTGGACGCGCACGCGCCTGATCGGCGGCACCGCGCCCGAC
>JALOTV010000303.1 GCA_025457685.1 Opitutaceae bacterium | reverse complement strand
GCCGCGCTCCAGCTTTCGGGCCGCATCGGTTACGAGACGCCGGCCATGCGCAGCGCGCTGGAGCTGATGCGCGAGGTCACCGCCCTGATGCCCCCGGGCTTCACGCAGCTGCAGCGCGACGACGCGCTCTTCGCCTACCTGCAGGGCAACGCGCTCATGTTCTACGCCGGCAGCTGGGATTACGGCGTGCTGGTCCGCGACGCTCTTTTCCCCACCGGCATCGCCCGTCTGCCCCTGCCCGCGATGGACGATCCGCGTTACGGGCCGCACATGCTCGGGCCTTTCTCCGAGGCGGGCTCGCCCGAGGCCATGCTCGGCGTGGTGCGCACCAGCCGGCACCCGGAGGTCGCCATCGATTTCCTGCGGTTCCTTTCCAGCCGGCGCATCGCCAGCATCTTTTCGCGCAACAGCTACCGCATCTCCGCCGTAGTCGGTGCGGAGCTCCCTCCCGGCGCGGAGGCGTTGGCGCCCCGCCTCGACGGCGAGATCAACGGCTTCGTGGTGGACTATTTCGTCTTCGGGGCCAGCGCGGCCAACAGCACCTTCCACCGCCACCTGCACCTGGCGCTCGGGCCGCGCGGCGACAGCGATGTATTCATTGAAAAACTACGCGAGGAGATGCCCGGCGCCCTGCGTCGCGACGTCACGCACCACACCTCGCGCCTCCAGCGCGACGTGTGGCGGCTCGACACCGCCATCGCCCTGTCGCTGACCCTGCCCGAGGACGATCCCCGCCGCGCGATCTGGACCAGGCACGCCGAGATCCAGCACCAGCGCCAGACTGAGCGCCTGCGGCTCACGCCCCTGCTGGAGACGCGCTAGGCTACATTCCGAGTGTGTTCCGCCGCCCGCTGATTTCGCCTCGATAAGCGAGCGGCGCGCGGCTAGCCCGAAAGCGTTACCCCCGCACGCCCTTGAATCTCGTTCTCTTTTTCGCCGTCTCCGCGCTCATATTGGTCGTCGCCTATCGCTTCATGGGGCGGCTGCTTGCGCGGGTGGCGGGATTGTCCGGAGAGGATGCCGCGTCCGAGCACACGCCCGCGCACACGCGGCGCGACGGGTTGGACTACGAGCCGGCGCGCTGGTCGTGGCTGTTGCCCCAGCATTTCTCCGCCATCGCGGCGGCCGGACCCATCGTGGGGCCCATCCTGGCGGCGACTTGGTTCGGGTGGCTGCCGGCCTGGCTGTGGATCATCGTGGGCGCGATCTTCATAGGCGGCGTGCACGACTTCTTCACCCTGGTCGCCTCGGTGCGGCATGCCGGGAAATCCATCGCGGAGGTGGTGCGCCAGCACATGAACGGCCGCTGCCACCTGCTGTTTCTCGCCTTCGTGTGGGTGTCGCTGATCTACGTGATCGTGGCCTTCGCCGACGTGACCGCGGGGGCCTTCGTGGCGAGCGGCGCGACGGCCGACGGCGGCGAGGCGCCCGGTCCGGCGGTGGCGACCTCCTCGATCCTGTATCTCGGCCTCGCGTTGGCGATGGGGTGGACGATGCGGGCGACCAAACTCGGCGAGGGCAAGGCGCAGCTGATTTTTCTACCCCTCGTGCTGCTCGCGATCGTGGCCGGCCCGTGGATGCCCTTCGACCTCGCGGCGTGGCTGCCCGCCGGCTGGAGCGCCGCCTCGGCCTGGAACGTGATCCTGCTCGCCTACTGCTTCCTCGCGGCGCTGGCGCCCATGTGGTTGCTGATGCAACCGCGCGGGGCGCTCGGCGGCTATTTCCTCTACATCATCACGGTGGCGGGCGTGCTCGGAGTGCTGGTCGGCGGGCTGAGCGGGCAACTCGAGTTGCAGGCGCCGGCCTGGACGGATGCGGGGCTGTTCTCGGCGAACGGCACGCTGCCGCCCATGCTCCCGATTTTGTTCATCACCATCGCCTGCGGGGCATGCTCGGGCTTTCACGCCATCGTGGCGAGCGGCACGACCTCGAAGCAGCTCGACCGCCTCTCGGACGCCAGGCCGGTGGCCTACGGCGCGATGCTGCTGGAAGCGTTTTTCGCCTGCATAAGCCTAGCGGCGGTGATGATCCTGGCCCAGCCCACCGGCCGGCCCGACGCGATCTTCGCCAACGGTGTGGCGACCTTCATCCACCACGCGAGTTTCGGTCTGCTGCCCATCCAGGTCGCGCACGGGTTTGCCCTGCTCTGTTTCGCGACCTTCGTCTTCGACACGCTCGACGCCTGCACGCGGCTGGCGCGCTACGTTTTGATGGAACTGCTCGGCTGGACGGGCACGGGCCGCGCCCTGCTCGCCACCGGGCTGACCCTGCTCGGGCCGCTGGCGCTGGCGCTCCTGCCACCGGCGGAAGTGAACGGGCAGGCGCTGCCGCTGTGGCGTGTGTTTTGGGGGCTTTTTGGCGCCTCAAACCAGTTGCTCGCCGCGCTGACCCTGCTCGGCCTGACGGTCTGGCTGTATCGGCGCGGACGCGGGGCCTGGCTCACGCTCGGGCCGGCGGCGGTGATGCTCATCGTCTCCATCTGGAGCCTCGTGCTGATGCTGCGCACGCATCTCGACCGGCTGGAGGCGGGCAAGGCTCCGCCGGCGTTCGTGCACCATGTGGAGGCGGGCGTGGCGATGTTGCTCGTGGTCCTCGCCGTCTGGTTGGTGGCGGAGGCGCTCCTTTTGGCCCGCCGCTTGAGGCGGACGCAGGCCTCGTAGGAGCCGGCGAGACAGGCCGGTCTATTTCGATGCGCGGGTTTATTAACCCGCCCGATGCGCCGATAAGAGAGGGTGTCGGTCGATCCTTGGAGACCTCAACCTGCCGCAGCCATGAAGACGTATGATCCAGTCGTGATGTGCGAACTGCCCTGGGTGCGAAAAATCCTGAACGATGAGATCTGGCTGGAGGGGGAGCGGCGCCACCAACCCGTCAGGCCCGACGATCCCGTGGTCCTCGCGCGTGTGTGCGATATCCTGCTCCACGAAGGCGCCGGCCTGCGCGAACGTGCGCTCCGGAATCTGCGCGCCGCCTGACAGGCAGCGGGTTGGGTGCCTGGGCGGGTGCGAGGTGGATGCGCCGACTGCTTGGGCGCGTAAGGCCAGCTGATATGCGAGCCCGGGCGCATTTGGAGGCTGTGGACGCGGCGGCCTTTGGATAGTTTGCGATGCGCTCCTCCGGGGCTTGTTCCCATGCGGCTCGTTGAAAAATTTCCCAAGGCCCTGTGCGGGGTGTGCCTGCTGCTGCTGGCGGGAGCATGGCTGCTCGTGTGGCGCGCGGCGCCGAGGGCGGAGCAGGGCGGGGCCGCCATCGTTTACGGGCCGGTGTCCGCCTTGGATAACACGCGCCACGTGCGGGAGTGGTCCTTCGCGATTCATCCGCTCCACAATCCGACCCACCTCATGCGCACGTATCAGCCTTTGCTCGATACGCTGCTGCCGGCCTCCGACGCGTCGCGGTTGGTGGCCCAGCCATCCCGCGACTACGCGACCTACGAGGAGAAGATCGTCGCCGGGCAGGCGGATTTTTTGCTGCCCAATCCCTGGCACACGCTGCTGGCGATGCGCAGTGGTTATCGCGTGATCGCGATGGCGGGGCGGCCCGAGGATTTTCGCGGGCTGATCATCGCGCGCAAGGATCGCGCACTGCGCGAGTTTTCCCGGCTCAAGGGGCAGGTCGTGGCCTATCCTGCGCCGACCGCGCTCGCGGCCTGCATGATGCCGCAGTGGATGATGAAGGAGCACGGGCTGGATGTGGTGCACGACATCGAGAATCGCTACGTGGGCTCGCAGCACTCGGCCATCATGCAGGCCTATCT
>JALOTV010000302.1 GCA_025457685.1 Opitutaceae bacterium | reverse complement strand
GACGAGGGCGGCCAGCTCACCGAGGCGGTGCGTCGCAAGCCCTACGCCGTCGTGCTCTTCGACGAGGTGGAAAAGGCGCACCCCGACGTATTCAATATCCTGCTACAGGCGCTCGACGACGGCCGCATCACCGACTCGCAGGGCCGCACGGTGGATTTCAAGAACACCGTCATCATCCTCACGTCGAACCTCGGCTCGCGTTACCTGATCGAGGGCGTGACCGGCGACACCATCCCGGAGAGTGTGCGCGAGAGCGTGATGACCGAGGTGCGCCGCGCCTTCCGCCCCGAGTTCCTCAACCGCATCGATGAGACCATCCTGTTCAAGCCGCTCACGCTGGACGAGATCACGCGCATTGTGGATCTGCTTGTGGCCGATCTGAACAAACGCCTCGCCGAGCGCCGCGTCACGGTCGAGTTCGACAAAAAGGCCCGCGAGTGGGCGGCCGAGAAGGGTTACGACCCCGTCTTTGGCGCGCGCCCGCTCAAGCGCTTCCTGCAACGCCACGTGGAGACCAAGCTCGCCCGCGCCCTCGTGGCTGGCGAGGTGGCCGATGGTGCGACGGTGAAATTCAGCGTGAAAGGCGAAGAGCTTACCATGAAATCCTGAAAACCCTTAAAATACTTGATGCATTTTAGGATTTACGCCTATTCTAGGGGATGAAAATCACCGTAGAACTCGACGACGCCACCTTGGCCGAGCTCATGGCCGTGACCAATGAGCGCAAGAAAGGTCCGGCCGTGGCGCAGGCGGTGGAGGAGTTTTTGAAACGCAAAAAAGCTCGCGAGTTTGGGCGCCTGCTCATGGAAGGCGCCTTCGACTATCCGGCCCCGAGCGCTGCGGAAAAGGCCCGCCAAGACGCCTGATCCCGCGCCATGGTGCTCGTTGATTCCTCCGTCTGGATCGAGGCCGCGCGCCGCCAGGGCGACCTCGCGGCCAAGGTCGCCTTGCGTGCGTTGCTCGACGAATACGAGGCGGCGTGGTGTTCGCCGGTGAAACTCGAAGTGCTAGGCGGTGCGCGACGCGAAGAGCGGCGCGCGCTGGAGCGGTTTTTCGGGGTCATCCCCTATGTCGAGTGCCGCGATCCGGAGTGGGATGCGGCCAAGGCCCTCGCGTGGCGCGCGCGCGATGCGGGCCACACGCTGCCATGGAACGACGTGCTGATCTCGGCCACGGCGGCGGCGCGCGGGTGGCGGATTTTTTCGCGCGACGCACACTTCGCCACGCTCGCCGGTCTGGGCGGCGCGGTGGTTTATCAACCCGGCTACGGCGGCTCTTATCAGGCGGAAGCCGAAGTGTGAGCCGCGCCGCCTGTCGCGCCGACGGTCGGCGGGCGGCGGCGAAGGGCGGGCGGCGCGAGGCGCGTATGTTTATTTTTTCGCCGAGGTGGGCAGGCAGGCGCCGCAGCCCTGGGCGAAGAAGTCGTTGCCCTTGTCGTCCACGAGGATGAATGCCGGGAAGTCCTCGACCTCGATCTTCCAGACGGCCTCCATGCCGAGCTCGGGGTATTCGAGCAGCTCGACTTTCTTGATGTTTTCCTTGGCCAGAATGGCGGCGGGGCCGCCGATGGAGCCGAGGTAGAAGCCCTTGTGCTTGGCGCAGGCGTCGGTGACGGCCTTGGAGCGGTTGCCCTTGGCGAGCATAACCATGCTGCCGCCGAGCGACTGGAAGAGGTCCACGTAGCTGTCCATGCGGCCGGCGGTGGTGGGGCCGAAGCTGCCGGAGGCGTAGCCGGCGGGAGTCTTGGCGGGGCCGGCGTAATAGACCGGGTGGTTTTTAAAGTAGTCGGGCAGACCGAGGCCTTTATCCACGCGCTCCTTGAGCTTGGCGTGGGCGATGTCGCGCGCGACGACGAGCGGGCCGTTGAGGAGAACGCGGGTGGTGACGGGGTGTTTGGAGAGCTCGGCGAGGATGGCGGACATCGGCTGATTGAGGTCGATGCGGACGGATTTGTCGTCCTTGATCTGGCGGAGCTCGGGCGGGAGGAAGCGGCCGGGGTTGAACTCGAGTTTTTCGAGGAAGATGCCGTCCTTGGTGATCTTGCCCTTGATGTTGCGGTCGGCGGAGCAGGAGACGCCGAGGCCGATGGGGAGGGAGGCACCGTGGCGGGGCAGGCGGATGACGCGCACGTCGAGGGCGAAGTATTTGCCGCCGAACTGGGCGCCGATGCCGCAGCGGCGGGCGATGTCGAGGACCTTGGCCTCCCATTCGAGGTCGCGGAAGGCGCGGCCGTGTTTGTCGCCGGTGGTGGGGAGGGCGTCGTAGTAGCGCGCGGAGGCGAGCTTGAGGGTCTTCATGGTCGCCTCGGCGGAGGTGCCGCCGATGACGAGCGCGAGGTGGTAGGGGGGGCAGGCGGAGGTGCCGAGGTAGGAGAGTTTGTCGGCGACGAATTTTTCCAGGCCGGTCGGAGTGAGCACGGCGCGGGTTTCCTGGAAAAGGAACATCTTGTTGGCCGAGCCGCCGCCCTTGGAGACGAAGAGGAATTTGTAGGCGTCGCCCTCGGAGGCCATGAGGTCGATCTGGGCGGGGAGGTTGGTGCCGGTGTTGACCTCGTTATACATGTCGAGGGCGGCGTTTTGGGAGTAGCGGAGGTTCTCCTTGGTGTAGCACTCGTAGACGCCCTTGGATAGGGCCTCGGCGTCGTTTGCGCCGGTCCAGACCTGCTGGCCCTTGTAGCCGAGGATGGCGGCGGTGCCGGTATCCTGGCAGAGCGGGAGGATGCCGCCGGCGGCGACCTCGGCGTTGCGCAGGAGGGTGAGGGCGACGTAGCGGTCGTTGTCCGAGGCCTCGGGGTCCTGGAGGATGGCGGCGACCTGGGCGAGGTGGTCGGGGCGGAGGAAGAAGTTGGCGTCGTGGAAGGCCTCGCGGGCGAGGTGGGTGAGGGCCTCGGGGGCGACTTTCAGGACGGGTTTGCCCTCAAACTCGGTGACGGAGACGCCCTCTTTGGAGAGCAGGCGATACTCGGTGGTATCGGCGGCGAGCGGGAAGGGATTGGCGTAGTGGAATTCGGGCGTGGCCATGCGCGCACTCTAGCCACAAATCGGCAAAACGAGACGATGAAAAACGTTTCGTCGCCCTTTAATCGGCAAAAGGTGCGCAGGGGGAGGGGGCGAAACCTACGCCCGGTGGAGCGGGCGCACGGCGATTTTCCCGCGGGCTGCGAGGGTCAGACGATCTTGAGCTTGGGTAGATCCTGGCCGTCCACCAGGCCCACGGGTTTGCCCTTGGCGTCCACCACGATGAGGTCGTCGATCTTGTGGGCCTCGAACATGCGCAGGGCGTCCACTCCGAGGGCGTCGGCGCGGATGGTCTTGGGCGAGCGGGTCATGAAGGTGTTGACCGGCTTTTGCAGGAAGTCGGGGCCGGTGAGGGCGCTGCGGCGGAAGTCGCCGTCGGTGAGGATGCCGGTGAGTTTGCCGGACTTGGCGTGGACGAGGGCGATGGAGCCGCTCTTGGCCTTGGTCATGCGCAGGATGGCGTCCTGGAGGGTGACGCTCTCAGGCGCGACGGGCAGGCGGTCGCCGGCGCGCATGATGTCGCCGACCTTGAGCAGGAGCACGCGGCCGAGGTTGCCGGCGGGGTGGTAGCGGGCGAAGTCGTCGCGGGTGAGGCCGCGGGCCTCGAGCAACACCATCGCGAGGGCGTCGCCGAGGGCGAGGGCGGCGGTGGTGCTGGCGGTGGGGGCGAGGGCGAGCGGGCAGGCCTCGCGCGGGGCGACGTAGATCAGGCGCAGGTCGGCGGCGCGGGCGAGGTCGGAGTCGGCCTTGGCGGTGAAGGCGACCA
>JALOTV010000048.1 GCA_025457685.1 Opitutaceae bacterium | reverse complement strand
TCGGGACCGAGCACAAAACACTTCGTCTCGCGAAAGGTGTTGGTGACCTCGGCGATGCTGGCCACCGGGCGGCCGTCGGTGTCGGATACGAAATAAAAGGAGACGGGATTAAACTGGTAGCCGAACACGCGCGGCAAGGTAAGGAGGCGAACGCGGGCTGCGGGACCGAGGACGATACCGCGAGTGGCGAGAAGTGCGAGGACGCGGGCCTTGAGCGATGAATCGGAATCGGTCGGGCGCGGTGAGATGCCAGGGGAGATGGAGTCTGAGGCGGCGGAGGGATTGTGCAGAGGGGTATTGGTGGGCAGGTAGTCGCGTTGGCGCAGGGAGAGCAGGCCGGGACGATCAAACCGGAGCAGGCGCATGCACCCCGCGAGTCGGGGCAATTCATCCAGATCAATTTCCAACAAAAATATCCGGTATGCGAAGCGATGCGGCCGCGGGTGCAGGCGGGCGTGCATGACGTGGCATTCGTGTATACGGGAAAACATGCGTTTGCGTGGCCCGCAGGTCCCGCGACGTCAGCGTCATCGGACTGGCAGGTCCCGATTGCTATCCAAGAAAGCGCCTGTGCGCAACTGGATGTGTGAATCCCAGGGAGGCGGTCGCATAATCAATGATCGTGGCCGTGCGTATCGTGCACACCGTAGGCCATGAGCGTGTCCCGCCAGAGCGTGCGGCCTTCGCGCTCCAAGCGCAGGCGCAACTTGAAGTGGGCGTAGGGATCGACGGCAAACGAGGTCGGTCCGAAGGCGCCGATCTGCGAATTCCAGGCGAGCGACTCTTTGCCGGGTCTCGCCTCCAGATGGAGGACGGTGCCGGCGGCGGGGGCAGGGGTGAGCACGGGGGCGAAGTTGCCCCGGCCGGTCCAGGTCAGCTCCAGCGTGTGGGCGACGCCCTCAATGGTGAGGTGGTAAAGGGCGCCTTGGCGGGTTCCTCGTTCGGCGTGGTGGGCGCTTTCTTCCATGCGCGCCTTGCCGATGGGAACGTAGATGACGGACCCGACGACGGCGAGGGCGACGGCGATCAGCAGCCAGCGTTTCCAGTCGCGCGAGGCTGAGGGTTTGACCAGCACGGGTTCGTCGGAGAAGGAAACGTCGCTCATGGGGCAAGTGATGAGGGGATAGTGATAACCACCAAGCGAGTCGGCGCAACTCTTGGCGGGCGCGCCCGAAGTCGCGGGTGTCGTAACACCAAGGAGGCCCGGCGTCGCGCCTGCTTCGTCAACGCGGGGCCAGCGGTTCGCGCATCTGCGCCAGCCCGATCTCCGCATCGAGCGAGGATTCGGCGAGCACATCGAAGGCGTCGGAGGTGGTCGGGCGCAGTAGGGCGAAGGTCTGGCGCACGTCGCCCTGCCGGACCAACTGGAGGCGGGAGCGGGGAAACATCTCGAGGTCGCGGGCGATGGCCTCGGGCCAGGCGGACTCGAAGGACGCGACAAAGTCCTCGGCCGCCTCGCCGGCGGAGCGGTTTCGCGCATCGAGGCGGTGGATGTTTTGGTTAAACAAGAGGCCGGCGTTGCCGCCCGGGTTGTAGCGCAGGGAGATGTTCACGCCGCCGTGCGCGCCGCCCGACTGCGGCTGCATCGCCGCGAGTTCGGGCGGCGCGGGCACCTCGATGATCGCGGAGAGTCGCCGGCTGATCTCGGTGAATTTAGACGCGGCGCGGTGACTGGTGAAGAAGCGCAAAAAATCGAGGGCGAGCTCCGGATGGCGTGAATCGCGGGAGATGCCAAAAATGGCTTCCATGCCGCCCTCCGCCTCGCTGACCGGGCCCAGGGAAAATTCGCCCCAGCGGCCCTCGCCGGGCACGGGAAGCGGAAACGTGGTCACGCCCACGGGGAAGCGCGATTCCTGCGTGACGCCGGCGTAGTCCCAGCTGCCACCGTAGAAGAGCACGGCGTTGCCGGTGACGAAGTTGAACATGGCCTCCTCGCGCGGCAGCTGGTGGTAGCCGGGCGCGGCGAGGGCGGCGACCTCGGCCCAGTATTCGAGGGTGCGAAAGGCGGCGGGACTGCGCAGCGACCAGCGATTCTCCAAGTAGGCGCGCGCGGTGTAGAGACCGTTTTCGCCGAGGCCGCGGGTGGGGTTGAGCTCGAGGGCGAGCGGCTGGGTGAGCGAATTGGTGATGCGATCAAAGAGGAATTCTCCGTAGGGCCCGCACAAGGAGAGCGGCACCACGGGGCGCTTCGAGGTCTGGCGCCAAGACTGCACGGCGGCGCGCAGGGCGAAGAGCTCCTCGGGGGTGGATGGCGGACGGTCGGAGCCGGTGATCTCGGAGAGGAGTGTCTTGTTGTAGTAGAGGCGGAGGGTGTTGACCTGGGCGGGTATGCCGAAGACCTCGCTGAAGGAGGCGAAGTAGACGGCGCCGCTGTTGAGCCCTTCGACAAAGGTCTGTCGCCACGGCAGGCCCTCGAGCGGCGAGCCCGCGTTATATGGGTTGGGCGCCTCGATGTGAGGCGTGAGCGCGTGGTAGTAGCGGGCGACGGTATCGTCGTTGGTGCCTTTGCCCAGCTGCATGAGATCGGGGGTGGTGCCGCCCGTCCACTGGGCGCGTTGCCAGGCGTGCCAGCTTTTGATCGGCACGGTGTTTTGTCGGATGCGCACGTCGGGATGCAGTGCTTCGTAGTCGGCGATGACGGCGTCCATGGCCTCGCGCATGCCGGCGTGAATCAGCCAGTGCCCGATGCGCAGCACGCGAATGTCGGGATCGAGTTCGTCGGCTCGGCGTGAACCCACTTGCCAGAGCGAAAAAGCAAAGCCGCAGAGGAGGAGCAGGAGGCCGAGAGCGGGGCCGTATTTTTTCATGAGATGAGAAGTCGCGGGCGAGAGGGTGTGGGGCGGGGGGAGGTTCGCCGCTCAGCGGGCGAGACGTGCTTCGACCGACGCCAGCGCGGCCCGGACGGTGTCATCGCGGCCATCGCGGACGGACTCGGCGAGAAAGCCGCGGTAGGCGGCGGCGGCGACCTCGAGCTGGCCGGTTTGCTCGGCGAGCAAGCCAAGGGTGACTCTGGCGTGGAGCCGCCGGGGACGCTGCTTGAAGCCGATCTCATCCACGCGCTTGAGATGGTCGCGGGCGATGGCCGGATCGAGCCGCCAGACGAGCGCGGCCTGGGAGAGGATGTAGCGCAGGTCGCGCTCCACGGCGGGCGTGGCCAGGACCGTCGGCAGCAGTGCCTCGGCGGCGGCGAGTCGCTCGGCTGGCGACGCCGCTTCGGGCTCGTCGTAGAGCAGGCCCAGAGCGAGCGGAATGGCGGAACGAGCGACGACGGGGTGATCTTCCCCAGAGTCGAGCAGGGCGCGAAAAAGGGCGCGGGAGGCGGTGAGGTTTTCCCTGGTGCGCGGCTCTAGGTGCTCCCGCAGGATGCGTCCCTGAAGATGGCGGGCAACGAGTCGCGTGGTGGGCGCGATGCGTGGATCGTCGGCCAGCGCGCGCGTGATCTCTAGCGCGGTGCGGACGTTGTCCGGAAGGCGCGTGCGCCGTTGAAATCGAAGCGTAGCGCACTGTCCCAAGCTTCCCTGTGCGGGTCGATGGCCGGCTCCGCTTTGACGCCAAGAGTGGCGGAGCCGAAGAGCAGCACGAGTCGAAGAAGCAGGCCTGAGGGAAATCGGTTTATCATGCGGGTGTTGGGGGTATGTGGGGGCGGGAGTCGTGCTTTTCGCGCCACCGCAGCGGGTAGAGCGTTGATTCAGAGATCCGATTCAGGCGGCAAGGATGCGGGAAAATAAGGCGGCGAAGAGCTGACAGTTCGATTTGCCGCACGCATCGCGATCCGCCGCGTAGTGCGATTGTCGGCGGGCGATGAGCGATGTGGAGGGCGATCAAACAGAGGGAGCAGGTGGCTTTGGTGGGACGGAAAAAACTCGTCGAAAAAACCGCTTGCTTCCGGCGGGCGTGTCCGGTGCTCTCCACGTCCTTTCAGTTTCGGGCTGTAGCGTAGCCTGGTAGCGCGCTTGCATGGGGTGCAAGAGGTCGTGAGTTCGAATCTCACCAGCCCGACCATTTTCCCCACGAGGTATCACCTCGGTCATGTTTTCTAAAACCACCGGTTTCGCCGGTGGTTTTTTCGTGAGTGGTCTGGACGAGGTGAGGGACGTGTGAGCGCGGGGCTCATGGTTCCCCTTCCGCATGGTCGGGCGGCGCGACCAGATCATCTGATGTGTAGAGGCGGCGGTCGGGGCCGGCGCTGCGAAGCTGGATAAGAGCACCTGCAAGCGGGTGGACCTGCCACGGGGTGCCCCAGCGATCGAGGAGCTTGCCGTCACGTATGGCCGGATGACTCGACGGTAGGGCGGCGTCGCCCAAAGCGGTGCGATCGGTGAGGGCGGGAATCAGGTCCTCGTTAAAACCGATGGGCCGCTTTTGTGCGGGGTCTTGTCCGGATTGGAGATAGCCGGTGACCAGATCTGCGAGGGAGGCGAGGTCCTCGGCGGCCGAGCCGTCGGCGGCGAGCAGACGTTCCCAGGCTAGGGCGGGTTGATCCCGCGTGGCGGGGCGTGGAGGGAGCAGGGGCGGCGGTTCGCCAGGGGCGAAGGCATGATCCGGCGGGACCGGGGCGGCGGGCGGAGGGGATACGTGCTCGGCGGGGTGGATAAACCAAATGAACACGCCAAGGGCGGCGGCGAGCGGGAGCAGGGCTGCGAGGGCGCGGGGGAGGCGCATCGGGCGGAGGCTCAGGCCTGCATGAAGCCCAGCGGAGCGGCACCGCCCGGTGTATAGAAATTCCGGATACGCGGGAGGACGGCGTCGAGATCGCCGGGCGCGACGCCCAGCCAGAGGGCGAGCTCGGCGAAATACTCGTCCACCGACCAGCCGGGGATCGCGGAGCCGCGCGAGGTCACCAAATCCGGGCCGGCCAAGGCGAGGTCGGGGTAGCGGCCATAGACGCGTCCGCCGCGCACGGAGCCGCCGAGCACGAAAGAGTTGCCACCCCAGGCGTGGTCGGAGCCGGCGCCGTTGGAGGTGAGGGTGCGGGCAAAATCGGAGGCGGAGTAGAGGGTGACGCGGTCGCGCAGGCCGAGTTCGCCGAGGCCCTGCCAGTAGGCGGCGAGGCAACGGTTCACGACATCCACCATGCGGTCCATGCTGTCGATGACCTCGTCGTGGTGGTCCCAGCCGCCGTAGTTGAGGAAAAAGGTCTGGCGCCGCAGACCCAGCTCGGTGCGGGCTTTCATGGTGCGGAGGGCGGCCTTGAACTGCTGGCCCAAGGTGCGGGCGGGGTCGGAGGCGGCGGTGAGGCCGGGGGGATAGGCGTAGCCGGCGTCGCCGGGGAAGGTGGTGACCAGCGTGGCGGCGTCGAAGGCGTCTTTGAAGGCGGAGCTGGTCTCGATGGAGTCGCGCAGGTTGGCGGTGAAGGTCTGGTCGAGCAGGTTTTGGTGTTCCTGCTGGAGCATGTTGTCGATCGCGGCGGTGCGGGTGGCCGAGCGGCTGGTGGTGCTGACGGTCGGGGTGGCGTAGGGCGAGTTGTAGTCGCTGGGCAGGGTGCTGCCGCCGGTGCCGATGTTGTAGTTGAAGATGCTGCGGCCGGTCTGCCAGACGTTGTTGCCGGAGAGGGAAATGTTCATCGACACGCGGGCGTCGGCGTTGCCGGCGTGGAGCAGGTCGGCGGCGCGGCCGGCCCATCCGATGGTGCGGGACTCGGTGGCGACGGAGGTGTGCCATTGCTGCACCTGGTCCGAGTGGGAGTAGAGGCCGCTGGGGCGGCGGGCAGTGGAGTTGTTGTAGGTGGTCTTGGTGAGACGTTCGGCGAGGGTGCCGACGTTGGCCACGAAGGCCAGGGCGCCCTGGCCGTAGAGCGACGCCATGCCCGGCCGCGCGCCGTCGTCCGCGCAGCGCGGGTGGACGCCAAAGCCGAAGGGATCGGTGGCGTGGGCGGCGAGCGGCACGACGGAGGCCTGCGGCAGGGCGAGGCCGTCGGCGTTTGTATCCGGATCGTAGATACCGCCGCGCGTGGTCACGTAGGTGGCGTAGGCCGAACCGGACGAGGGGGCGGGAAGGAGCAGGTTGTAGGAATCCATGCCGCCGGCGAAAAAGAGGCATACGAGGGCGCGGTAGTCGTCGCCCGCGGGCAGGGTCTGGGCGGCGGCCGAGTTGGCCATGCGCAGGTTGAGCAGGGTGGAGAGCAGGCCCAGGGAACCGACGGCGGCGCAGCTGGCCTGACCAAGAAATTCGCGACGGGTGAGGGGGCGGGGCATGGCGCGGAGGCGGGGTGGGGAATTATTTCAGGACGGAGGCCTCGGGGCAGATGGCGGCGAGGTGGGCGGCGACGCGGAAGCGCTGGCGTATGCGGTTGTCGCGCTCGGTGTCGGTGATGCCGGACGCGGCGGGATCGGAGAGACGACGCACTGCGCGGGTGATGGCCCGAAACGTGACGGGACCCATGGTGCCGCCGCAAAGGGCGCGATCGAGGGCGGAGACGAGCGCATCGGGATCGCCGGTGGCGAGGACGAGCCATGGGGCTTCATCAACTCGGGTGTTGCGCAAGGATTCGTCGAAATCGGGGGTCGCGAGATCATCGCTCTGCGCGTTGGCGTTGAGGCGTGTGGCGTTAGCCGAAGTGCTGGTGACGGCGAGGGCGGTCGAGACGCGGTTGGGGCCGGTGATGGTGGTGACGCTGTTGATGATCTGCAGTTCGGGGGCGACCAGCGTGGCGTCGGACAGTGGTCCCGGCGCGCGGTAGTCGGGCGAGTAAAAGTTAAAGACGCTCGGAGCGCTGAGCGGGCGCTGAAGCACATCGGCGTCGAGACCGGAAAACCCCCGGTAGCGTCCGTCGGGCGGCGGCACGTGGCCCAGGCCCCGCGCAAGGGCGACGTAGCGGGTGTAGGGCTCGCGCACGAGGCCGTGGGCGGGTTCGGAGATGCGCGCGGGATCGCGGGCCTCGGGGTCGAGCAGGATTGCGCGTATGACGGCGCGGAGATCGCCGCGCACGCCCTGGCCGTTGTTGGCGAAGACGGCGGAGATGCGGGCGATGTAGGCCGGGGTGGGGTTGGAGGTGACGAGGCGCTGGATGAGCAAGCGGCCGATGAAGGGGCCGACGTTCGGGTGGGAGCAGAGGTAGTCGAGCGCGGCGTCGAGATCGGCGTCGCCGGCGGCACCGGTGTCGGGTGACGTGCTTGCGGTGCGGGCGGGCAACTGAAGCGCGGGGAGGCCGGGCAGCCAGAAGGTCTTGGCTGCGACGTCGTGCTCCACATCCCACATGCGCATGGGGCCCCAGGGGACGTTGTTGCTGTCGCTGAACCGAGTGGTGGGGATCTCGGTGATGTTGGTGGAGCTGGTGAAACGCGTGCCGTAGCTGAGGCCGGTGAGCACGCGGGCGAGGGCTCCGATCTGGGTCTCGCCGTAGGTGGGGATGGGCTGTCCGGCGGGGACGGGCACGCCGTCGGGATCGAGGGCGGTGCCGTCGGAGAGCAGGCGCGTTCCGTCGGGGGCGAGGCGCCACAGCCCGATGGAGAAGAGCTGCATGACCTCGCGGGCGTAGTTCTCGTCGGGGAAGCGGTTGAGGGCGGGGTTGGCCTTCCGGTTGCGCAGGGCGCTGAGATAGAGGCCCATCCACGGGTGACGGGTTACTGCCTCGAGCAGATCGCGGTAGTTGCCAAACGAATACGTGAGCAGCGTGTCCTGGTAGCTGGTCATGCCGCGCTGGTCGTTGGCCAGGGACGACATGCGGTCTGAGATCACGAAAATCTGGCTGAGGGCGAAGGCCACGCGCTGGCGGAGCGGATCGGAGCCGGGATCGTCGCGCAGGGCCTGCCGCCACCAGGCCTCGAGCCGGTGATCCACGCCGACGGCGGGTGCGGTGGGGGTGGTGGGCGCGGCGAGCTCCGTCTGCCAGGTGGCGACGATGGGCAGATGCAGGCCCACGGGGCGGGCAAACTGGGCGTCGAGCCAGGCGGCGTGGCCCAGCTGGCGCACGCGGGCGAGCTCGGCGGGGGTGGGGCCGAAGGTGGCCTGGGCCAGGAAGCGCGCGGCGTCCTTCTCCGCGAGTCGTCCGTCGGAAGCGTCCGCAATGACAAGGGTGGCGGCGGAGGTGGCGCCGAGGGTGTAGCCCGCGCCGGGTTGAAGCGTGACGACGATGGTTTCGTCGGACTCGGCGAGCGCGTCGGCCAAGGGATGAAGGGCGAGGACGGCCGCGTCGGCACCGAAGGGCAGCGCGACGGAAAGCGAGACGGGAGTGGCGTAGTCCTGGCCCATGGTGGCCGTGCCGCCCAAGCTGACGTTGACCACGATGGGATCCAGCCGACCGGTGCGGCGCACGACGACCAGACCGGGATCGGGCCAGTTTTCCGCGAGCGCGGGGTCCATGGCCGCGATGGTGACGGTGTTGCCCGAAGCGGTGAGGGTGGAGCGCAGGCGCTCGAAGTCGGTCACGCGGGACGTGGGACTGGTGGAGCTGTTGCCCAGGCCCTCGCTGAAGGTGCGGGCGGGGTTGAAGCCCGTGGCGAGCTCTTCCCAATCGGCCAGACCATCTCCGTCGCTGTCGATGTCTTCGGTGCGCACGCGCACGAAGCGACTGGGGCCGGACGGAGCGAGGGTGCGTTGGGGGCCCTCGCGGCCCGAGAGAGTCTGGAGCGTGGTCCAGTTGACGAGATCCACGCTGGTTTCGACCGCGTAGCGTTTGCCGCGCACGGCGGTCCACTCGATCTCCAAGCCGGCGTCGGGGAGGACGCGCACCGTGTGGGCGAGACGGGACGCCCGATCGCGCGGGTCCGTGCCCAGGATGCTCTCCTGAAGGTTGCTGTAGCCATCGCCATCGTCGTCGGTGGTCGCCGAAAGGGCGGTGGCGTTATACCGTGCGCGCCAGACGTCGCTTAGCTGATCGTTGTCGCTGTCTAAAGTGGCGAAGGCCGGGCAGGCCGACAAAGCGAGCGCGAGCGGCAGCGTCAAAGGGGGGAGGGCGCGCATGGCGAAGGGGCTATGGGGGCGAAAGCGTTTAGAATCTGTGGGGGCGTTCCAGCGAGGGCAACGGCGTAAGCTGGGGCGGGTGTTTTTGACCTTCGGTTAAAATCGCGCGTCTCTGGCGTTGTCGCGGGCGAGCCGGACCGCACGGTTGGCGGGATGATTTCGTCTGAGCAAACCACCTCTGTGCGAGCGGCCGGAGCCACGGTGCCCGAGTCCGGTGGCGGCGGCGCGTCGTGGCGCTGGGTTTATCCCTTGATGCTGGCGACCATGGTGGTGGTCGCGTCGGGTCGAGGGCAGGTGGCGGCGCCCGATATCGTGAACATAGACAAGGCGGTGCATTTCGCGGTGTTCGGGCTCTTGGCGACGTTGGTGATTCGCGCGCCTGGAATCGCCGGAGGGTGGGTGGCGGTGCTGGTGGTGTCGCTGTTCGGCATCGGGGACGAGTGGCGGCAGAGTTTTACGCCGGGGCGGCAGGTGGAGTTCGCCGATTGGGTGGCGGATACGCTGGGCGCGATCGTGGCGGTGACGGCTTACCAAGGGTGGTCGGCCTATCGGCGACTGTTGGAGTGGCCGCTTGAGCGAGTGTGGCGGCGAGGCGGCGGGCAGGCTTGCCCCGTTTCGGGCGGCGCGTCTCTTTCCGCGCCTAAAGTCGATCAACCCACCGCATGAACTCCGCCGACGCCACCGCCCGCATCGTATCGCTCCGCGCCGAGCTCAGCGCCCATGACGAGCGATACTACCGCGAGGCGCGTCCGGAGATCAGCGATTTTGTCTATGACCAGCTGAAGCGCGAACTGGCGGAGCTGGAGGCGGCCTGGCCCGCGGAGGCGGCGGCTGCGGGCACCGCCTCGCCCACGGCGCGGGTCGGGGATGATCGCAGCGAAGGGTTTGTCCGGGCCCGGCACCGGCTGGCCATGACCACGCTGGACAACACCTACGACGAGACGGAGCTGCGGGAGTTTTGCACGCGCCTGGCTAGGCAGTTCGGCCGGGAGGATCTCGCGTTTAGCGTGGAGCCGAAAATCGACGGCGCCTCGATCTCGTTGACCTACGAAAAAGGACGCCTCGTGCGCGCGGTGACGCGCGGCGACGGCGAAGAGGGCGACGACGTGACGGCAAACGTCCGGACCATACGCGGCCTGCCGCATGAGCTGAAGCGCGAAGCTTCGAAGCGCGAAGATGCAAAGACGGATGCGCGCGCAGGCGCGGCGGCGACCTCGACGGGCGAACTGGATTTGTTCGCGGAAGCGGCGCCCGAGCCTGACGCGTTGCCCGATCTCATCGAGATACGCGGCGAGGTGTTTTTGCGTTTCGAGGAATTTGCCCGGATCAACGCCGCCGAGCAGGAGGCCGGCGGCGAGGCGTATGCCAATCCGCGCAATCTGGCGGCGGGCACGCTGAAGCTGCTCGACGCGGCCGTGGTGGCGGCGCGGGGCTTGGAGATCGTTTTATACGGGCTCGGCGCGTGCGAGCCGGCGGGGCGGGTGAAATCGCAGCGCGCGTGGCACGAGCAGCTCGCGGCCTGGGGCCTGCCGACCTTGGAGCACCGCAAGGACGTGATCGGCGTCGAGGGGGTGGTGGAGGCCGTGCGTTCGCTCGACGCCGTGCGCGCGGGGCTGCCCTACGCCACCGACGGCGCGGTGGTGAAGCTCGACGATTTCGCGCTGCAAGCCCGGGCGGGCTACCGGGGCGAAGGCCAGAGCGGGCGCAAGTTGTCCCCCCGCTGGGCATGCGCCTACAAATTCGCGCCGGAGCAGGCCGAGACGCGCCTGCATCGCATCACGGTGCAGGTTGGGCGCACGGGGGTGTTGACGCCGGTGGCGGAGCTGGAGCCGGTGTTGATCTCGGGCAGCACGGTGTCGCGCGCGACGCTGCACAACGCGGATGAGATCGCGCGCAAAGACATTCGCGCGGGCGATTACGTGACGATCGAGAAGGCCGGCGAAATCATCCCGGTGGTGGTGGCGGTCAATCTCGCGCGGCGCGCGCCGGAGTGCGTGCCGTATGTTTTTCCCACGACGTGTCCGGAGTGCGCCACGCCGGTGGTGCGGGCGGAGGGCGAGGTGGCCATTCGCTGTCCCAACGCCGCCTGTCCCGCGCAGCTGGTCACGCGGCTCGATTACGTGGCGGGGCGATCGGTGTTGGACATCGAGGGCCTGGGCGGCGTGGTCGCGGAGGCGTTGGTGAGGACGGGCGCGGTGCGCGATGTGTTTGATCTCTTCTCGTTGGAGGCGGAGACGCTCGGCGCGCTGAACCTCGGCACGGCGGAGGCGCCGCGTGTGCTCGGGGTGAAAAACGCGACCAAGATCGTCGAGGCGATCGCGCGGGCGCGGACCCTGCCGCTGGACCGGTGGATTCTTGCCATGCAGATCCGCGACGTGGGAAGCGCGACGGCGCAGGATATCGCCGCGGCGCACGGCACGCTCGGCGCGGTGGCGGAGTCGCCACTTTTGCGCCGGCTGGCGCGGTTGGCGGATGTGGTGGCGGAAATGGCGGCGGTGAGCCCGCGCTCGCGACTCAACCCGCCGAAGGACGAGACGGATCGTCAGGAACGAGTCGCCCGTTTCGCGGCGTTGGCGGGCGAACGAGCCGAGCTTGAGGCCCATCGCGAGCGCACGCCCGGAGCGGAGAAGATCGGTTACGAAGCGGCTCGGCATACGGCGGATTTTTTCGCGAGCGACGCGGGGCGGCGCGCGGTGGCGCGGTTGGCGGAGCTAGGCATCCAGCCTGAGGCGACGCGGCTGGCAACGGCGGCGGCGCAAGGCGCGCTGGCGGGCAAAACCTTCGTGCTGACCGGCACCCTGCCCACGCTTTCGCGCGACGGGGCCAAGCGCTTGATCGAGGAGGCTGGCGGCAAAGTCAGCGGCAGCGTGTCGGGGAAAACCCACTACGTCGTGGCGGGCGAGGAGGCGGGCTCCAAACTCGACAAGGCTCGCGCGCTGGGCGTGGCGATCCTCGACGAGGCTGGGCTGAAGGCCTTGTTAAACCCAGCCGAGTGATTCCGCCATTTTATGACTGACGATGCGTTTTTGGATGATCTCTCGCGGCGGGCTTTCCGGTATTTTTTCGACACCGCGCATCCGCACACGGGGTTGATTCCGGATAGGGCGCGAGCGGATGGGAGCCGCCCTGGGGACATGGCAAGCGTGGCGGCGACGGGCTTTGGCCTCACCGCGCTGGTGATCGGCGCGGAGCGCGGTTGGGAATCTAAGGCCGAGTGCCGGGCGTGCGAGGAGCGGGTGCTGCGGACGCTGTGGCGCGACGCGGCGCACGAGCGTGGTTTCTTCTATCATTTCCTCGACGTGCGGGCTGCGCAGCGGGGCTGGGGCTGCGAGGCCTCGAGCATCGACACGGGGTTGCTGTTGTTTGGCGCGCTGTCGGCGGCGCGGTATTTTGGCGGCTCGGTGGCGGAACTCGCGGAAGCGATCGAGGCGCGGGTGGATTGGCCGTGGATGCTGGACGCGGAGCAACGCATACGTCACGGCGCCAAGCCTGCCGCCGAGGGGGGCTTTCTGCCCTGGAGCTGGGATCAGTTTTCCGAGCACTACGGCATGACGTGGTTCGCGGTGCACGGGGCCTCGCGCAGGGTGACGGAGGCGACTTGGCGGGCGTGGCGCAGGGAGCCGTGGGTAGAGTATGGCGGGGAGAAATTCATGCACCATCCACCCTTGTTCGTGCATCAATTTCCCCAGGCCTGGATGGATTGGCGGGAGTATATCGACGAGGTGGGCGGGGTGAATTTCTTCGCCCATGCCTGCGCCGCCACCCGAGCGCAGAAACAGTTCTGCCTCGATCTGCGCGACCGGTTTCCACTCTACGGCGAGAACGTGTGGGGGCTGACCTCCTCCGATGGCGCGGCCGGCTACGTGGACTGGGGAGGCCCGCCGGTCCGTAACCGGCCGGTGGATACGCGGATCGACGGCACGGTGGTGCCCTGCGCGGCGGCGGGTTCGCTGGTGTTTTGCCCGGTCGATTGCATCGCGGCCCTGCGTGAGATGAAGGCGCGTTGGGGCGAGCGGATCTACGGTCCGTATGGCTTTGCGGATGCGTTTAATCCGCACACCGGCTGGGTGGGGACGGATGTCATCGGCATCGACGTAGGCATCACGTTGTTGATGGCCGAGAATCTTCGCTCGGGTCTGGTCTGGAAACTGATGGAGCCTTGGCGTCCGCGCGCGAAACCGCTCACGGCGGGCTAATAAACGCGTCTAGTCCTCGTCGCTCTTATCAAGCGTTTCCTCGAAGTGGCGTTTCGACCACTCGAGGTGATCGATCAGGCGGCCGACCGCGCGTTCCTCGTCCAGCGCGGTCAGGGCGGCCATGATGGCCCGGTGGTCGGCGAGCGTCTGTTTGGTGAGTGCCACGTTCGTGTAAGTGGCATCGGCGAAGCGCTGGCCCAGGTCAGGAATCAAACCCTGATAGATGATGGCCAGCAACTCGTTGCCCGCGCCCAGCACGATCTCGTGGTGAAACTCCAGGTCGGCGCGGCCGAAGCGGCGGATGTCGTCCTGCGAGGTTTCCATGCGCCGCAGGCAGGCCAGGACGCGCTCCCTCGGGGCAACCGATTCCGGTTGCGCGAGACGACGGATGCAGAAGGTCTCCACCATCATGCGAAGATCGAGCAGCTCGCGAAAGGCTCGGATGTCGCCGCGCAACGACGTGTAGCGCTCAAGGGAGCGGCGCAACGGCTGCTCCCATGACTTTTCCGCGACGTAGCTGCCGCTGCCGCGTTGCGAGACCACGAGACCGCTCGCTTTTAACGCCTGGATGGCCTCGCGCACCAAGGACCGGCTGGCGTCGTATTGAACGCACAGCGTGTTTTCGGTCGGGAGCTTGTCGCCCGTCCGTAGCTTACCGGTCAAAATCGCGCGTTCGATCTCCCGCACGATGCGTTCCCCGGTGGCGGGTAGGGAGGCGTGCGTGGCGGGCTTCTTCATCACGTGCATGGAAGCGTGAAC
This sequence comes from Opitutaceae bacterium, assembly GCA_025457685.1. Lineage (GTDB taxonomy): Bacteria > Verrucomicrobiota > Verrucomicrobiia > Opitutales > Opitutaceae > IMCC26134_A. The sequence goes on along the minus strand of JALOTV010000048.1, from coordinate 3,313 downwards.
CTTTCGTCTTGCGAAAACAAAAAGTTGTCAGACAACTTGCGCCGTTCATTCCGCCCCATGCTCCTGGAAAACAAAGTGATTTTTCTGACCGGTGGATCCACCGGCATAGGCAAAGACTGCGCTTTCGCGTATGCCCGCGAAGGAGCGCAGGTTGTGGTGGTCGCCCGCGACGGAGAGGCCGCCGCCCGGACCGCCGCCGAGCTCGGGGGCGGCCATCTCGGGTTTGCCTGCGATGTTTCCAAGAACGACGAGGTGGCGGCGGCCATCGCGCGAGTGCTTGAGCGCTATGGCAGGCTGGACGTCATTCACAACAACGCGGGCATCGCCACCCCGTCGAAGGCGTTGCACGAGACGAGCGACGAGGAGTGGGACGCGCTTTTTAACATCAACCTGAAGAGCGTATTGCTGACGACGCGGCATGGTCTCGGCGCCTTGCAGGCGAGCCGGGGCAATATTCTAAACACCTCCAGTCTGGTTGGCGTGATCGGCCAGTCGATCCACGCGGCCTACACCGCCACCAAGGGCGCGATGAACACGCTGACCAAATCGATGGCCCTCGATTACGCCGCGCTGGGCGTGCGGGTGAACGCGGTGTGCCCGGCGGGCACTTGGACCCCCATGCTTCGCAAGTGGGCCTCAGAGCAGCCCGACCCCGCGGGCATCAATCGCTACCTGGATGAGATACATCCCCTGGGGTATTGTCCGGAAGGGGATGTAATCGCGGATGCGTGCGTTTTCCTCGCATCGGACAAGGCGCGGTTCGTGACCGGCCACATCATGCATGTGTCGGGAGGCGCGGAAATCGGCTACCGGCGCTGAGGCGGCTGGCAGGAGGGGAGTTTTCCATGATCAAAAAAATCAGCACGCGGGATGCGCGCTATCCCATCGGCTCCGGCCACGGATCCGACGCCATTCACAAGGACCCGATTTATTCCTACGCGGTCGTTCTTTTGCATGACGACTCGGGACTGGTCGGGCAGGGCCTGGCTTTCACCTTGGGCGAGGGCAACGACCTGGTCTGCCGTGCGGCGGCGTTTTACGCCGAGCGCCTGGTGGGCAAAGATATCGAGGAGGTGATGGCTGATTTCGGGGCGGTGCAGCGTGGCATGGCGGACGAGCAACAGTTTCGCTGGCTGGGACCGCACAAGGGCGTGGTGCAGCTCGCGCTGGCGGCCGTCACCAACGCCTGCTGGGATCTTTGGGCTAAGAAAAGAGGCGTGCCCCTCTGGCGACTGTTGCTCGATCTCACGCCCGAGCAGGTCGTGGCGACTCTCGATCTCTCCTACTTGGAAGATGAACTCACGCCCGGTCAGGCGATCGGTCTGCTCCGGTCCGCGCAGACCAGCCGGGGGCAGCGCATGCCCATCCTTACCGCCGGCTATCCCGGCTACGATACCTCGGTGGGCTGGTTTAACTACTCTGACGAGCAGGTGCGGGAAAACTGCCATCGCGCGCTAGCGGCGGGATTCACCGCCATGAAACTCAAGGTCGGGGCCAAAGACGCCGACCGAGATATCCGCCGAGCACATATCGTGCGAGAGGTGGCCGGCGCTTCCGCCAAGGTGATGGTGGACGCCAATCAGCAGTGGACCCTGCCGCAGGCGCTGGATGTGTGCGCCCGCCTGTCCGCCATCGATCCGTTTTGGATCGAAGAGCCCACCCACCCGGATGACATCGTGGGACACCGCACGCTAGCGGATGCGATCGCACCCGTGAAACTGGCTCTCGGCGAGCACGTGCCGAATCGCGTGATTTTCAAAAATTACCTGCAGATGCGCTGCGCCGGTTTCATCCAGGTGGATGCCGTCAGGGTGGCGGGCGTAAGCGAGTTTCTCGCAGTCAGCCTGCTCAGCAAAAAGTTTGGCGTGCCCGTGGTGCCCCACGTCGGCGACATGGGGCAGATCCACCAGCACCTCGTGCTTTTCAACCATGTTGGCATCGATCTGCCCGCCGTGTTTCTCGAGCACATACCCCATCTGCGAAAACACTTCGTGAATCCGGTGCGCGTCGAGGGCGGGGTGTATCGCACGCCCGAGGAGCCCGGAGCCTCCTCCGATCTGCGCGTCTGATCAATCCACTGCGTCCGCACCTTGGTCGGCCCGGGCCTTGGCTTCGCGGCCGCTGACTATTTTCCCCTCAAAAAATACCCCATGCTCAACTCGATCGATATCATCGTTATTCTCGCCTATCTGGCGGGCGTCGTCGCGCTCGGCCTCTGGGCCGGCACCCGCGGCGGCAAGGCGCGCGCACTAGAAAACGGCTCCTCTGCCCCGGGCGACAGCGCGGGTTATTTTTTGGCCGGAGGCACCTTGAAGTGGCCGGTGATCGGCATGGCCCTGTTCGCGACCAACATCTCCTGCGTGCATCTGGTGAGTCTGGCGCAGTCGGGCTTTGATACCGGTTTGCTGAATGGAAACTTCGAGTGGATGGCGGCGTTCACCCTCGTGTTGCTGGCGCTCTTTTTTGCGCCCTTCTACATCAAGACCCGCATCTCCACGCTGCCGGATTACCTGGAGCGCCGTTACGACCGGGCGTGCCGGGACTGGCTTGCGGTCATGTCCATCGTATCCGCGGTGACGATACACGTGGGTTTCTCGTTTCTGACCGGCGGTCTCGTTCTGGAGTTTCTGTTCCCCGAGTTTGGCGGGATCTACACCGCGATCATCGTCATCGCGGCGCTGACCGGTCTCTACACCATCGTCGGCGGCCTGCTGGCCGTGGTGCTGACCGAGACGGTGCAGACCGTGGTGCTGCTGGTGGGCGCCGCAGTGATCACCGCCGCCGCCTGGATGAAGCTCGGCGGCTGGGCGCCGCTGGTGGAGGCGTTGGAGGCGGCGGGGACGCCGGAGAAACTCTCTATGCTCAGGCCAGCCGGCGATCCCAGCGGTATGCCGTGGTATGCCATCTTGCTCGGGTATCCTGTGCTGGGCATCTGGTATTGGTGCGCCGACCAGACCATCGTGCAGCGGGTGCTGGGGGCGAGGGATGAGAACCACGCCCGCACCGGCGCCCTGTTTTGCGCGCTCCTCAAAGTCTTCCCGGTTTTTTTGTTCGTTTTGCCGGGTCTGCTGGCCTTTGCCCTGCACCGCACCGGCGGACTCGATCTGTCGAGTCTCACCGTCGATGGAGTGGTGAACTCCAAGAACGTCTACTCGGCCATGATCGTGGAGCTCTTGCCCGCAGGGTTGCGCGGCTTGATCGTGGCCGCGTTGCTGGCCGCCTTGATGAGCACGGTGGCCGGCGCGCTTAACTCGATTTCCTCGCTGGTCAGTCTCGATCTCTACAAACGATTCCGCCCGGCCGCCACCGAGGC
>JALOTV010000301.1 GCA_025457685.1 Opitutaceae bacterium | reverse complement strand
CGTCGAAGGCCCAGCTCGCGAGCAAGGTGCGCTCGGGCCAGTGGCGCACGGCGAGGTGGCCGGCGTCGGTGAGCGGGCCGGCGAGGATGACGTCGGGTTTCCAGGCCTCGATGGCGGCGACGACCGCAGCCTCGTCGGCGGCGGAGGCGGGGAGAAAATCGATGCGCGGGTGATCGGCGCGAAAGGCGGGCGAAGGCGTGGCGCGGAGGGAAAGAAAAGCGAGGGCGGAGACGTGGCCGGCGAGCGCGCGCAGCCAGCGGGCATCGTGCAATGTGCAGTCTCGGGTGAGGTAGAGCAGGCGCATGGGCGCGGGGCCTCAGGCGGCGATGGCGGCTAGGTGCGCGCGGGTGAGGTAGGTGCGCGCGGGTGAGGTGTTGGCCGGCGACGAGCGGTTGGGCGAGATGCAGGCCGAGGACGGAGGAAAGCTGGGCGGGGGTGAAGCCGTCGGCGGGGGCGGGGCGGAGCGGCACGAGATGGTCGGCGGCGAGCACGGTGCCGGCGGGCAGGTCGGCGGCGGCGCGAAGGGCGCGGCGCTGGATGACGACGGTGTCGCGCTCGTTGTCGGCGATGAATTTCTGGTCGGAGCCGAGGGCGAGCTCGAGTTCGCGGGAGCGGTCCACCATCTCGCGCCAGGTGGCGGGCGTCATGGAGAACGGATGGTCGGGGCCCTCGCGGGCGTTGTCGTCGGTGAAGTGTTTCTCGATCAGACGCGCGCCGAGGGCGATGGCGCCGAGCACGGTGGCGTGGCCGGGCGTGTGGTCGGAGAGGCCGAGCACGCAGTCGGGGAAAAGCCGGCGGTAGGTGGTGAGCACGCGCAGGTGGCAGTGGCGGAAATTTTCCAGCGAGCCGGTGTAGTTGGTGTTGCACTGCATTAGCCCGATGGGGACGCCGCGGCGGCGCACGGCGGCGACGGCGGCCTCGACCTCGGCGAGCTCGGCCGCGCCGGTGGCGAGCAGGACGGGTTTGCCGGTGGCGGCCATGCGATCGATGCTTTCGAGCCAGGTGATGTCGCCGGAGCCGACCTTGTAGGCGGGCACGTGCGGATCGAGCATGGCGACGGCCTCGAGGTCGTAGGGAGAGGAGAAAAAGGCGATGCCGGCGCGGTCGCACTCGGCGCGGAGTTCTGCGGTCCATTCCCACGGCAACTCGGCGGCGCGGTAGACCTCGGAGACGGAGCGTTTCCAGCGCGCCTGGTGGGAGAGGCCGGAGCCGAGGGAGCGGAAGCCGTGGTCGCTCACGATGGTGCTGGCGCGGAAGTTTTGGAACTTGGCGGCGTCGGCGCCGCTGGCGGCGGCGAGGTGGATGAGGTCCTTGGCGCGCGACAAGTCGCCGTCGTGGTTGGCGGAGATGTCAGCGATGAACCAGGACGGGTGATCGTCGCCGACGAGGCGGGGGCCGATGGAGAAGGAAGGCATGGCGGGAAGCGGAAAGGATGGGGGCTAGACGGCGGGGGCGGGCAAGGTGGCGAGGAGGGCGTCGAGGCCCTCGTCGATGGTCGGGAGCGGCCGGCCGAGGGCGGCGGCGAGGCGGCGGGTGTCCATCACGGTGCGCAGCGGGCGCGGCGTCGGCAGGCCGGCGGAGGCGAGCGTGGCGGGCAGGACGAGCGCGGGATCGGCGCCGACGCGCAGGGCGAGGCGGCGGGCGAAGTCGTGTTTGGAGCAGGCGTCGGAGGCGCCGAAATTATAGGTGCCGGCGGACAGCCGGGCCTCGATGGCGAGGGCGAGTAAATCGGCTAGCGCGGAGGTGTGGAGGGGATTGAACCACACGTCGGTGAAGCCCGAGAACGGGCGGCCCTCGGCGAGGCGGCGCAGGATCCAGGCGGCGAGGCCGACGGGGCGGTCGGGGTGGAGGCCGAAGAAATTCACCCGGGCGACGAGCGACGTATCCGGAAACTGGAGACAGGCGGCCTCGCCCTCGGCCTTGGTGCGGGCGTAGGTGTTGACCGGCGCGGGCGGGGTGGATTCGGGGCGGGGGGCGGACGCGGGATCGCCGGGGTAAACCGAATCGGTGGAGACGTAGAGGAAGCGCGCGCCGAGGCGGGAGGCGGCAAAGGCGAGGGAGGCGGGGGCGGCGACGTGGAGCAGGCGGGCGGCGGCGGGATCGCGTTCGCAGGCGTCGAGATCGGTGAGGGCGGCGGCGTGGATGATCCAGTCGGGGCGCAGGGCGAGGACGGCGCGCTCAAGTTCGTGGCCGGGCAGAAGAGGAAAGGCGACGCTGGCGGACGAGGCGGAGCGCGAGTGGGAGAGGACGATGTGGCCGCGCGCGGCGAGGGCGGGGCAGAGGGTGCGGCCGAGCAGGCCGGTGGAGCCGGTGACGAGGATGCGGAGCGGGCGGGCGGGGGCGGACATGACGCTCAGGCGGCGTGGCTCCAGCGGATGGGGCGGTTGCCGGGCAGGTAGGTGGGGCTGGCGAGGGAGCCGCGGATGAGGGCGGCGTCGGCGACGTAGCGTCCGGGGTTGACGCCCTGGAGGACTTTGCGGGCGGCGGGTTGGTCGCCGAGGGTGGCGAGGGCGGCGACGAGGTGGAGCTGGGCGATGAGCTCGCCGCGCAGGTCGCCCCGCGCGAGGCTGGACTGGATGAGGGCGGAGGCGGCCTCGAAGAAGAACCTTTCACCCATGGCGTGCGGCGCGGGGGTGAAGCGGGCGGAGACCTCCTCGGCGGTGATGGGGCGGACGAGTTTGTAGTGATACGTCGCGTCCACGTGGCGGACGAGGGAGAGGTGGTCGCGCAGGGCGTGGACGACGGACGAAATCCAGAAGCAGGTGAACCAGCCGAAGTCCTGGAAAATGACGGCCGCGCCCGGGCGGCAGCGCGGCAGGAGCTCGCGCATGGCGTAGAGGGTGGACGTCCAGGATTTGCAGCCGTCCACGAAGACGGCGCCGAACTCGGATTCGTGCGCGATCGGCGCGAAGGCGCGGGAGGCGGCGAGTTCCTCGGGGAAGTCGGGGAGGGGGGAGTTGTGCAGGCGGATGCGGGAGGCGTAGGCGTGGGGCCGGTGGATGGCGTGAAACAGGGCCTCGAAGTCGGCGGTGGCGCAGAGCGCGTCGGCCTGGGCGGCGGGGAGGTCGCCGTTGCGCACGAGCGGCTCGACGGTGCGGCGCAGCTGGTCGGGCGAATAGTAGACGTCGAAGCGGTCGAAGGTGTGGACGCAGGCGGTGGAGGGCGCGGCGGGATTGTGCTGCATGCCCCAGGCGATGGCACGGGTGGTGCCGCCGAGGAAGGGGCCGATCTCGACCACGGCGCCGCGGCCGTCCCACTCGCGGGAGAAGTGCTCGAAGAGCAAGGCGCGCTCGCCCCGCGTGGTCTCGGTGGGGATGCGGGCGAGGTAGGCATCGCGCTCCGCGAGGGAGAACGAGGCCGGCGCGGCGGAGGTTTCGGAGGAATCGAGATACATCGCGAAGGGCGGCGGGGAGGGCCGGGTGGTTTTTTTCAGGCGACGGCGAGGGTGGCGGCGGGCGGCTGGATGAGATCGCGCAGCTCGGCGACGGAGAGGAAGCGCTCGTTGGTGCCGCTGTTGTAGGCGAAACCCGGGGCGACGGGGACGGCGTCGTTGGCGGCGCAGTATTCATCCACCGAATACAGCGGGGTGGACGGGAGGATGGCGTAGTAGCGGCCGAGGTCCACGGTGTGGTGGCTGTCGCTGGAGGTGATCATCTCCTCGTGGAGTTTCTCGCCGGGGCGAATGCCGATGACGGGGTAGTCGCAGTCGGGGCCGATGGCGCGGGCGAGGTCGGTAATGCGGTAGGACGGGATCTTGGGCACGAGGATCTCGCCGCCCCAGGCCTGGTCGATGCTCCAGAGGACCATGTCCACGGCGTCCTGGAGGGTGATGTTGAACCGCGTCATGAGCGGGTCGGTGATGGGGAGGACGCCGGTCTTGCGGCGCTCGAGGAAGAACGGGATGACGGAGCCGCGGCTGCCCATGACGTTGCCGTAGCGGACGACGCTGAAACTGAGGTCGCGCGAGCCGCGGATGTTGTTGGCGGCGACGAAGAGCTTGTCGGCGCAGAGCTTGGTGGCGCCGTAGAGGTTGATGGGGGCGGCGGCCTTGTCGGTGGAGAGGGCGACGACGCGGCGGACCTTGGAGTCGAGGCAGGCGTCGATGAGGTTTTGGGAGCCGAGGACGTTGGTCTTGATGCACTCGAA
>JALOTV010000300.1 GCA_025457685.1 Opitutaceae bacterium | reverse complement strand
CCCTTCTCCATGTCGCAGTCGGAGATGCCGGCGTAAACGATGCTGGCGCGCAGGGATTGCAGGTAGGCGTAGGCCTCCTCGGCCGAGCGTATCGCCGGATCGGATACGATCTCCATCAGCGGGGTGCCGGCGCGGTTGTAGTCGATGAGCGAGCCGCCCGTGCCGTGGTTGAGCTTGCCCACGTCTTCCTCGAGATGGATGCGGGTGAGCGGGATGACCTTGTGCTCGCCCATGATGTTGCGCGCCGGGCCGGGCAGCTCGATCTCCACCCCGCCGCCGATGCAGATGGGTTGGTCGTATTGTGAGATTTGGTAGTTCTTGGGCGAGTCGGGGTAGAAGTAGTTTTTGCGGTCCCACTTGCAGACCGGCGCGATGTCGCAGCCGAGCATGAGGCCGGCTTTGATGATGGCGTCCACCGCGGCCTTGTTCATCACCGGCAGCGCGCCCGGCAGGGCCAGCACGGTGGGATCGGTGAGCGTGTTCTCGGGCGCGCCGTAACCGGCCGCGACGCGGGTGAACATCTTGGAGCGGGTCTTGATCTGGACATGGACCTCAAGACCGATGACGGCTTCGTAATTCATTTTTCAGAAAGGTGGCCCACGAAACACACGAAATGACACGAAAAGGAAGATACTCAAAATTCCCGGGCTTGGGTTTCGTGCTTTTTCGTGTGTTTCGTGGGCAATAAATTCAGAGGTTCGGGAATCGCTTGGCCCAGTCGTGGGCGCGGTCGTAAACATGGGCGGCGGCCAGCAAATCCGCCTCGGCGAAGGGTTGGCCAATTAACTGCAGACCGATGGGCAACCCACCCGCCGTGAAGCCGCACGGCACGCTGATCGCGGGCAGACCGGCGAGGTTCACGCCGATGGTGTAGATGTCCGCGAGATACATCGCCAGCGGGTCCTCGCTCTTTTCCCCGCGCTTGAAGGCCGGGGTCGGCGCGGTGGGCGTGAGGATCACATCCACCTCGCCGAAAGCCTTGATAAAATCCTCGCGGATCAGGGTGCGCACCTTCTGGGCTCGGCCGTAGTAGGCGTCGTAGTAACCCGAGCTCAGCACGTAGGTGCCGAGGATGATGCGTCGCTTCACCTCGCTGCCAAAGCCCTCGGCGCGCGACTTGAAATAGAGGTCGTGCAGCGTATCCGCCTGTTCGCTGCGGTGGCCGTAGCGCACGCCGTCGTAGCGGGCGAGATTCGAGGAGGCCTCGGCGGTGGCGATGATGTAGTAGGCCGCGAGCGCATACTCGGTGTGCGGCAGCGAGACCTCGCGAATCTCGGCGCCGAGCGCCTGGTAATGCGCGATGGCGGCCTGCACCGCCGCCGCGACTTCGGGGTCGAGCCCCTCGCCGAAATACTCCTTGGGGATGCCGATGCGCCATGGCCGCTGGCGAGGCGCGGTGAGCGCGGCGCGGTAGTCGGGGATCGTCGCCTTGAAGGAGGTGCTGTCGCGCTCATCGTGCCCGGCGATGGCCTGGAGCAGCAGCGCGCAGTCCTCGACCGTGCGTCCAAAGGGCCCGATCTGATCGAGCGACGAGGCGTAGGCGATGAGCCCGTAGCGCGAGATCAGGCCGTAGGTGGGTTTTAAGCCCACCACGCCGCAGAGCGCGGCGGGTTGGCGGATGGAGCCGCCGGTGTCGCTGCCCAGCGTGGCCGGAGCCTGGCCGGCCGCGAGCGCGGCGGCGCTGCCGCCCGAGGATCCACCCGGGATGCGCGAGAGGTCGTGGGGGTTGGCGGTTTTTTTGGTGGCGGAATTCTCCGTCGAGGAGCCCATCGCGAACTCATCCATGTTGAGCCGGCCCCAGAGCACCACACCGGCGGCGCGGAGCCTGGACGTCACGGTGGCGTCGTAGGGTGAGACGAAGTTGGCCAACATCTTCGACGACGCGGTGAGCGGCTGATCCTTGACCGCGATGACGTCCTTGATGCCCACGGGAATGCCATCGAGCGGCCCAAGCGTCTGCCCGGCGGCGCGGCGCGCGTCCGAGGCGGCGGCCTGCTTCAGCGCATCCGCCGCGTCGTAGGAGTTGAAGGCGCCCACACGGTCCTCGACCGCGCGAGTGCGGGCGATGACGGCCTCGGTGAGCGCGACGGAGGAGAGCGTGCCGGCCGCGAGCGCGGCGGAGAGTTCGGCGACGGTTTGGTAATGGAGAGGCGTGGCGGACACGGGAAAAGAGAGAAACGAAACGGTGTTTATGCGCCCCCTCTCCGCTCGGCGACAACAACGATGTGCACCCCGGCGCCAACGTCTAGGCTACTGACCAAGCGTTCCCGGCAGCTCGGCGCCGCTGCTCGGCGAATTCAACTTTTAGGCAACTCACTTTAAACAAGTTCGCCTTTTGCCTAAGCCATCCGAGCCGGTATCTGTCCACAAACCGACGTATCTTGAAAAAACACGCCTTTTTCGCCCTGGCCGCCCTCTTTCTCGCCACGCTCGGCATCCTGACCGTGCTCCGGCGCGCGGACCACCCCGTCTCCCCGCCGACGAACACCGCGGCGACAAACCGGGAGGCACCGTCGAGCGTCACCCCAACCATAGCCGAATCCGACACATCCCCCGCTTCAGGCCCCACCCCGTCCACGCCCGCCTCCGTCTCCACGCCTGCGTCACCCGACCGCTCCGCATCCGCTGCGCAATCCGATTCCAGGTCAACCCGTTCCACTGCCACCGACTCCGTCGCCGCGCGCTTCCCTGGCGACGCCACGGCGGCCGATTTATTGCAGGCCGCCGACCTCACCGATCCCGCCCAGCGAGCCTACGTCGTCGCGCGGCTCTCCGAGCTTCAGGAAGCGCAAAACGAAGCCGCCCTCGCCACGGCCGAGCGCCTAGGCATCCCCGTGCGCATCGAGGGTCCGGGCAACAAGGTCTCCGTCCTCTACGATTTCCGCGACGGTCGCCCGCTCTACCGCACCACCTTCAACACCGCCGCCGCCATCTCCACCGGCGCCGACCAGCTGCGCGATCTACCCGCCCCCTTCGGCCTCACCGGCGCCGGCCTGCGCGCCGGCGTCTGGGACGAGGCCAAGGTGCGCAACACCCACCAGGAATTCGCGGGCGGCCGCGTCGCGATCCGGGACTCAGCCAGCACCTTTTCCGACCACGCCACCCACGTCGCCGGCACCATCGGCGCCACCGGTGTCGTCGCCAACGCCAGGGGCATGGCCCCGCAGGCCGGCATAGATTCCTACGACTGGAACAACGACTACGCCGAGATGACCGCCGCCGGCGCGGCCAGCGCGACCGACACCGCGCGGCTCCCGCTCTCCAACCACTCCTACGGCTTCGACGCCACCACCGCGGACATGGGCCGTTACGAGACCGAGGCCCGCACCCTCGACGCCCTCGCCGCCGCCCTGCCCTTCTACTCTGTGTTCTGGGCCGCCGGGAACGAACAGGACTTGCTCACCGCGCTCGGCGGCTACCAGTCCATCACGTTCACCGGTCTGGCTAAAAACATCATCACCATCGGCGCCGGCGCCGACGCCGTCAGCGGCGGCCAACGCGCGCCCTCCGTCGGCACGATCGCCACCTTTTCCAGCCTCGGCCCCAGCGACGACGGCCGCATCAAACCCGATCTCACCGCCAACGGCGTGGACCTTTACTCGCCCGCCTGCGCGCCAGCACGCTCAAGGCCTTGCTCATCCACACCGCCGACGACGTGGGCCGCCCCGGCCCCGACTACCAATACGGCTGGGGCTACCTCAACGTCCGCGCCGCCGCCGACCTCGTCCTCGCCCACAAGGCCAGCCTCGCCAGCCCCAAGCTCCTCGAGGACACCCTGACCAACGCCGCCAAGACCCGCACCCACACCTTCACCTGGGATGGCGTCACGCCCATCCGCGCCACTCTCGTCTGGACCGATCCCGCCGGCGCCGCCCAGACCGCCGCCGACAGCCGCACGCCCAATCTCGTCCACGATCTCGATCTGCGCCTCACCGCACCCGACGGCGTCACCACCACCCTGCCCTTTGTCATGCCGTTTGTCGGCACCTGGACCACCGCCTCCATGGCCCTGAACGCCACCACCGGCGTCAACCGCGTGGACAACGTCGAGCAGGTGCGCGTCGCATCGCCGCCCCAGGCCGGCAACTACACCGTCACCGTCACGCTCAACGGTTCCCTCACCACCGCCTCGCAGGTCTATTCGCTCATCGTCACCGGCGGCACGAACGTCGAGGCCAACCCCGCCCCGGTCGTCACCCTCACCTCGCCCGCCGACGGTGCCGTCGTCCTGCCCGGCGCGCCGCTCACCCTGACGGCCACCGCGACGGACAACACCATCGGCGGCGGTGCGGGCGTGGTCGCGAGCGTGGAGTTCTTCGCCGATTCGACCTCGCTCGGCGTTGTATCCAGTTCTCCCTACACGCTCGCGTGGACGCCACCGTCCGCCGGCGCCTACTCGCTTACCGCCGTCGCCACCGACACCGAGGGCGCCTCCGGCGTATCCGCCGCGGCGCGCCTCACCGTGCTCTCCGGCGACGGCACGCCCACCCTCGCCGCCCTCTCCCCGACCGGCGGCGTCGCAGGCGATTCCATCACCCTCACGGGCACCAATTTCGCCGCCGTGTCCGCCGTGCGCTTCAACGGCGTCGCCGCCCTCTTCACCGTGGATTCTCCCACCACGCTCCGCGCCAGCGTGCCCGCCGCCGCCACCACCGGCGTCATCACCGTGACCACGCCGCGCGGCACCGCCACGAGCGCGACCGTGTTCACCGTCATCCAGAATCCCGTGCTCATCAGCCAGCTCTACGGAGCGGGCGGCAACTCGGGCGCGACGTTCAACTCCGACTACATCGAGCTACACAATCGTGGCGATACCTCCGTGTCCCTCGCCGGCTGGTCCGTGCAATACGCCTCCGCCTCCGGCACCACGTGGCAGACCGTCGCGCTCAGCGGCTCCCTCGCGCCGGGCAAACACTACCTCGTCAAATTGGCCGGCGGCTCCACCGGAGCCGCCCTGCCCACGCCCGACGCCACCGGCTCGATCAACATGAGCGGCACCCAGGGCAAGGTCGCGTTGCGCAACACCTCCGCCGCCTTCACCGGCTCCAATCCCGCCGGCCAGAGCGGCCTGCAAGACTTGGTGGGCTTTGGCCTGGCCAACGCCTACGAGGGCTCCGCCGCCGCGCCTTCGCCGTCCGCCACCACCGCGCTGTTCCGCGCCGGCGGCGGCGCGACCGACACCGGTGACAACGCAGCCGACTTTTTCCCCGCCACCCCGGCCCCGCGCAACACGTCCGCCGGCGCGCCCGCCGCGCCCGTGATCTCCAGTCCCGCCACCGCCAGCGGCGTCGTCGGCCAGCCGTTTGCCTACCGGATCGCCGCCACCAACACGCCCACCTCCTTCGCCGCCACCGGCCTGCCTGCCGGCCTCGCGGTCAACACCACGAGCGGACTCATCAGCGGCACACCGGCCGCCGCCGGCACTTCCAGTGTCACCCTATCCGCCACCAACGCCACCGGCACCGGCAACGCATCCCTTACCCTCACCATC
>JALOTV010000299.1 GCA_025457685.1 Opitutaceae bacterium | reverse complement strand
GACCGACGCCTTTGGCCACGCCCAGCTCGGCGGCGCCGCCGATTACCTCCAAGGTCTGGTCGAGGCCAACCTGCCCGGCATCAAGGCCCGCTCGGTCAAGCTCGGCATGGCCCAGCGCGCTGCCGCCCACGCTGGCTCCAAGGCCGACGCCGAGGAGGCCTTCCTCGCCGGCCAGATGGCGGTCAAGGCCGCGATCCGCGGCGAAACCGACAAGATGGTCACCCTGCTCCGCGGCGACACCGACCACTACACGGTCGAGACCGGTCTCGCCCCCCTCTCCGACATCGCCAACGGCGTGAAGAAACTCCCCCGCGAGTGGATCAACGAGGACGGCGTGTCGATGAACCACCAGTTTATCCGCTATGCCACCCCGCTCATCCAGGGCGAGACCCAGGTGGCCTACGAGCACGGCCTGCCCGTATTCGCCCGTCTCGACAAGGTGTCGGTGGACAAGGTGCTGCCCGCCTACGAGCTCTGAGCCCGGGTGAAATAGCCCTTCGGTTTCATGCCGGCCCGCGTCGCGAGACGCCGGCCGGTTTTTTGTGGCGTGAGTGGAGCTGGATGAGCCCCGGCTCCGAGCAATCGCTCGAACCATTCAGCTTTTGACGCGAAGTAGCGCCAAGGACGGAGCCAAGTTCGCAGAGCGCACTTCCGCAGGAGGCCGCTGACTTTGTTTCCTTTGCGGCCTTCGCGTCAAAAATCCCAAGGCTGCAGGCGTTTCGTCTCAGAGCCCTTGGAAGCGGAAGGGCTCGGCGGTCTCGAAGACGTCGGAGACGTCGCCCGCGAGGATGCGGGATTGGTCGGGGCCGAGGCGCAGGGCGCGGGTGGGCGCGCCGGCGGCGAAATCGAGCCGGGCGAGGTTTACCCAGAAGATGGAGGGCGAGACGGCCGACTCGAAGTAGTAGAGGCGGTCCTTGTGGTCCACGACGGTGCGCCAGCGGGTGGAGGAGATGTTGGGCTCCTCGGGGGTATTGATGCCGAAGGGCACGGAGGCGTTGCGGATCACGCTGAAGACGGAGGCGGTGGCCTGCATACGGTCTTCGACCTGGGGGATCGCGTTGATGTAGAACATGGCGCGGGCGTAGCGATCGGCGGCGCGGTTGGTGCCCGGGAGCATGACGGTGCCGCCGATCTGGCGCCAGTATTCGTGGAGCGCGAGCTGCTGGTCGAAGACAGGCGAGTTGGTCATGACCTGATATTGGCGGCCATGGTGAACGACGAGGCGGCCCTGGACGTATTCGAGGATGGCGCTGTCGCCGGAGGCGTCGGAGAGCGAGAGGTGCAGGGTGGCGAGGCGCGAGGTGCCGGGCAGGTGGCTGGTCACGACCGCGAAGGGCTCGGAGGAGAGGTGCTCGACGGCCTCCGCCACGGTGGCGAAGCGATCGAGCGCGTATTGGGCCCAGAGCGAGACGGCGAGGGCGGGGCGGCCGGGCGTGGGCTCGGGGTAGCCGGACTCGACGAGCCAGAGCAGGTTGGCGGAGAGGCCGGCCTCGTTCACGCCGTCGGAGGAGGCGATGTCGTAGGCGGAGGCGACCACGCTGCCGTAGCGGGCGGTCCAGCGAATGGAATCGGGGCCGGCCTCGCCGCTTCGCTCCACGCCGCGCGGCAGGACCCAGAGATTGGTGCCGATGTCCTCCTTCCAATCCATGCTGCGCGCGGTGAGCACGCGGGCCTCGGGCCCGAGATAAACGACGCGGGTGCAGGCCGCGGCGCGGGGGAGAAGCGCGGAGGCGAGGAGGAGCGTGGCGAGCGCGGTGCGCAGACGGGGGAAACTATTCATGACGCGCAGGATGCCGGAGACTCAGGGGAACGCAAATTCATGGCCGTCATCATCCGGGCGGTCGCGGGCGGCGAGGCCGTGGACGGCGGGGGCAAGGCACTCGGGCGAATCGAAATCGGGATGGTTCACGCGCGGGCTCACCGGCGTGGCGCGCAGGATGGCGGCGGGCGCGGGGGCGAGCAGGGCGTCGAGCGTCGCGTCGGACGTGCGCGGATCGAGCCAAGCGCGACAGGCGGCGGCATCGTGCAACAACGCGGGCATGCGGTCGTGGATCGGCGCCATGACGGCGTTGGCGGCGGTGGTGACGACGACCAGCGAGGGCACGCCGCCGTCGCCGTCGGGGGCGCGTTCCCAAAGGCCGGCGAGGCAGAAGGGCGCGGGCGTTCCGGGCGTATCGGGATTTTCGATACGGAAGAGCCACGGCAGGCGGGCGCGCCCGAGTTTTTGCCACTCGTAGAAGCCGGTGGCGGGCACGAGGCAGCGGCGCGCGCGGTAGGCCTCGCGAAAGGCGGGGCGCTCGGCGAGGGATTCGGCGCGGGCGTTGACGAGCGGGGCCTGGCCGGCGGCGCGCGGCGCGAAGCCCCAGTGCGGATGGAAGACGCCGGTGAGCGAGCGCAGGGCGGAGACGGTGCGCCCGGGGGCGATGTTGAACCGATCACGCGGGGCGATGACCTCGGCGGCGGAGGCGGGCAGGGCCAGGGCGGCGGCGAGGGCGCGGAGGCGGGCTTGTTCGAGCAGGAAACGCGTGCACATGGGCGGCGATCCTGACTGCGGCGGGGAAACGCGGATATTTCAACGCGAAGGCGCTTCGGGATGGGCGGCCGAGAGGCGAAGGATGGTAAGGGAAAAGGCGGGCAGGGTGTGGACGAGGGAGCCGTCGGCGGAGCGGGTGAGCGGGACGGTGAGGAGCGAGACCGGATCGGGGCGGTCGTCCTCGCGGGCGACGGAATCGTCGGGGGCTGAAAGAGTGGTGGCGACGGCGGTGGCGAACGCGAAGGCCGGCGCCTCGAGGCGGAGGGCGCGGGCGGAGGCGTCGCCGTTGACCAGCTTGACGATCAGATCGCCCGAGGCGGAGTCGCGCACGGTGGAGACGGCCAGGCGTTCGCCCGGGGCGGGGGCGGGATCGAGACGGGCCGGCAGCCAGTGGTCGCCGGCGTGGAGCGAGAAGAGGCGCTGAATCTCGTAGTTGATGGTTGGATACACCGACGCGTTGGTGAAATAGATCAGGTCGGGGCTCCAGTCGGTGTGGCCGCGTTTGGCGAGAAGCGGGGCGTAGGAGGCGAAGGCGACGATGTCGCCATTGCGCTCGAGGGCGGTCAGGTGGGCGGCCTCGGCGAGGGCGGAGCGCAGAGTGGAGCGGCGGTCCTCCTCGTGGGCGGCGTATTCGCCGAGATAGACGCGGGAGCCGGCGCGATCATAGGCGTCGTAGCGGTGGAGGTTTTCCCAGAACCAGGCGGCCGGCTTGTAGTAATGCTCGTCCACCATGGGCAGGCCGAGCTCGCGGGCGAAGGCCCAGCCCTTCTCATAATCCTCGCCCTCGGCGGCGGGACCGACGGTGCCGATGACGGTGATCTCTGGGTGGCGGGCGCGGAGCGCGTCGTGGATGAGGCGGAAACGCGCCTCGAAGTCTGGGGTGATCTTGTCCTCGTTGCCCACGCCGAGGTGGCGCAGATGGAAAGGCTCGGGGTGGCCGGCGGCGGCGCGCACGGCGCCCCAAGGGGAGTCGGCGGGGCCATTGGCGTATTCGATGAGATCGAGCACGTCCTGGATGTAGGCCGGCATCTCGGCGAGCGGGATGGGGCGCTGGCCGCCGCCGCAGGTGCAGCCGGAGTTTTGGCAACTCACACCGGCGGCGACGACGGGCAGGGGCCAGGCGCCGATGTCTTCGCAGAACTGGAAGTATTCGAAGAAGCCGAGTCCGAGGCTTTGGTGGCGGCGCCAGATGGAGTGTTGCTGGCGGCGGGTTTCGCGCGGGCCGACGGAGTCCTTCCAGCGGTAGATGTTGCCCAGGCCGTTGCCGTGGACGAGGCAACCGCCGGGGAAGCG
>JALOTV010000298.1 GCA_025457685.1 Opitutaceae bacterium | reverse complement strand
GCCGGGCTGGCCTTGCAGCAGGTCGATCTGGACAACGGTTACCTGCGGGTTTTCGGCAAGGGCGCGAAGGAGCGGGTGGTGCCGGTCGGGGGCCGCGCGATCGAAGCGCTGCGGGTTTACCTCTCCGCCGGCCGGCCCGGGCTGGTGAAAACCAAGACCGGCAGCGCCCTGTTTTTGAGCGAGCGGGGCGGGCCCCTGTCGCGCAAGACCCTGTGGTATCTCGTGCAGAAACACGCGGCGCGCGCGGGCATCGAACGCGGGGTAAAGCCCCACCAGCTGCGGCATAGCTTTGCCTCGCACCTGCTGGGCGGCGGCGCGGAACGCCAATCTCGCGACCACCCAGATCTACACCGCGGTGGAGGAGAAGCGGCTGGTCGAGCAGCACGCGAAATTCCATCCGCGCAACACCGACGCGTGAGGCGACGGCTCGCCGCCGCGGGGGCGCGAGCTACTTCGCGGCGGGCGTGATGGTGAAGCGGATGGAGCGCGCGGGGTCGAGGTAGGCGGCGGCGAGGGCGTCGAGCTCGGCTTTGGTGATGGACTCGAAATCGGCGTAGCGGCTGCGGGCCCAGTCGAGGCGCAAGGGTTGTTCCTGGGAGGAGGCCAGCACCTGGTTGAGCCAGTAGGCGTTGCGCCGTTCGCTCTCGCGCAGGGAGGTGAGCAGCGGCAGGCGGGCGCGGTTGAGCTCGTCGTCGGTCACGCCGTTTTTGGCGAGGTCGGCGGCGGCCTCGAGCACGGCGGAGCGCACGCGGTCGAGCTCGGCGGGATCGAGCGTCACTTGGGCGATGATGAAGCCGAAGTCGTGGTAGGTGTCGCTCGGTGCGCTGTAGGCGTCGGGGCTATAGCTGCCGCCGAGTTCCTCGCGCACGGTCTTGCGCAGGCGGTCGCCGAGGACCTCGCCGAGCAGGGCGAGGCGGCGGGCGCGGCGGACATCGCGGGCGTCGGCGGTGGGCCAGTAGATCGCGAGCAGGTTTTTCTCGATCGCGCCGGCGTAGGTGAGCGCGTGCGCGCCGGCGGGGGCGATGGCCACGCGGCGTTGCTCGACGAGGGCGGGCTTGGCCTCGCGGGCGGGCAGGGCGCCGAGGGTGGAGGCGGCGGCGGAGATGGCGGCCTCGGGATCGAAGTCGCCGACGAGGCTGAGCTCGATCGGACCGGAGGCGAGCTGGGGCGCGAGCCAGGCGCGAAGCTCGGCGAGGGTGCGGGCGAAGACCTCGGCCTTTTGCGGCATGCCGAAGCGGGTGTCGCCCGAGGCGAGCAGGCGCTGGGCCTCGAGGTTGAGCGGG
Organism: Opitutaceae bacterium; assembly: GCA_025457685.1. Taxonomy (GTDB): domain Bacteria; phylum Verrucomicrobiota; class Verrucomicrobiia; order Opitutales; family Opitutaceae; genus IMCC26134_A. Next base: position 2,881 of record JALOTV010000298.1, on the reverse strand, counting down.
CCGTTGGGCTGGGTGAGCAGGCGGGCGTAGAAAGGCTCGAGCTGGCGGCGGGCGACGAGCTCGCCCTCGGCGCGGAAGCCCGGGTCCTGGATGTGGGCGGCGAGCAACTGGAGCTGAAGGGCGAGGTCGGCCGGGGTGGTCTGGCCGGAGAGCGCGAGCGCGTCGTCGGCGACGTTGAACCCCACGCCGACATTGCGGCCGGCGAGGATGCGGCGGAGCTCGTCGGCGGAGTGTTTGCCGAGGCCGCCGGCGGTGAACGCGGCGCCGCCGAAGAAGGCGAGGCCGGGCTGGTCGCTGGGCTCGGTCAGCTGGCCGACGCCGACGCGGGCGCGCACGCCGACGACGCCGGCCTCGAAGTCGGTGCGCTTGAGGTTGAGGCGCACGCCGTTGGCGAACACGACCTGGGTGACGCCGAGGTCGGCGATCTCGACGCGCGATGCCACTTCGCCGGCGGGGCCGAAGTCGGCGTAGGCCCAGGGGGCGTCGGTGCGTTCGGCGGGCGGCGCGACCGCGACGGACGAGGCCTCGGAGAAGGCGGCGGCGATGGCGGCGCGGGCGGATTCGGGCGTGCCGTCGCCGAGCGCGGTGTTGCCGACCACGGCGACGCGGCGCTCGGCCGGATCGCCCCAGGCGGCGCGCAGGGCGCGGTGGCAGTCCTCGGGCGTGAGGCGTTCGAGTGCGGGGCCGAGTAGGGCGAGGTCGGCGGCGGGCGTGGTGGGGATGTCGCCGTCGAGGAAGGCGGAGACGAGGGTGTTGGCGTGGTCCTCGGAGCGGCGGGTGGGCGCGGTTTTCACCGCCTGCTCGAGGGCGTTGCGGTAGTCGGCGACGGCCTCGCGCAGCTCGCCGGCGAGGAAGCCGTGGTCGAGGGCGCGGCGCAGCTCGTTTTCGCCCGTGCGGAGGGACGCGGCCCATTGGCCGGGGCGGGCGACGAGGCCGAGCTCGACGCCGTCGAACACGGCGGGGAAGCGGTCGCGGCCGGCGGCGGCGCGCACGAAGGGGGCGTCCTCGGCCTTGGCGAGCTCGGCGAGGCGGCGGTTGAGCATGGCGAAGGCGAGTTCGAGCGGGAGCTCGCCCGCGCGCCGCGCGGCGGTGTCGGGGGCGAGATCGGGCGGGCGGACGACCTGGAGGGTGATCGAGGTGGCGCTGGCCTCGGGCTCGTGGTGATGGCCAAAGGCGGGCGCGGCGGGATCGACGGGGCCGTGGAAGGCCGGCGCGGGGCGGGCGGGGGCGCGGTCGGCGAGCGGGGCGAGCGCGTCGCGTAGTTGTTTTTCCACTACGGCGGGATCGAAGTCGCCGACCGCGATGACGGCGAGGCGCGAGGGTCGATACCAGGTGTCGTAGTAATCGAGGAAGCGCGGGCGGTCGGCGGTCTTGATCACCGTCTCGTCGCCGATGGGGATGCGGGCGGGCAGGCGGGTGTGGCCGAAGAAGAATTCGTAGCCGGCGATGGCGGCGCGGTAGTCGGCGGAATCGCGGGCGAGTTTCTCGGCGAGGATGACGCCGCGCTCGCGCTCGATCTCGGCGGGTTCGAGGAGCAGCCCGCCGGCGTAGTCGCCGAGCACGCGCAGGCCCTCGGCGAGCGTCTCGTGCCGGGTGTCGGGCAGCTCGAGCATGTAAACGGTGCGGTCGAAGCTGGTGTAGGCGTTGGTGTGGCCGCCGAAATTCATGCCCATGCGCTGGAAAAACTCGATCAGGGTGCCGGGCGGGTAGTGGGTGCTGCCGTTGAAGGCGAGGTGTTCGAGGAAGTGGGCCAGGCCGCGCTGGTCGTCGGTCTCGTGGAGGGAGCCGGCGGCGACGACGAGCCGGAGCGAGACGCGTCCGCGGGGCTCGGAGTTGGCGCGCAGGGCGTAGCGCAGTCCGTTGGGAAGTTCGCCGAGCACGAAGGCGGGGTCGATCTGGAGGTCGGTCTGGCCGGAGGCGGGCGGGAAGGGCAGGACAGAGGCCGCCGGGGCCGGCGCGGCCGATGCGAGGAGGGCGGCGCAGGGGGAGAGAGCAAAGACGAGCAACCAGGCCAGCGGGCGAAGGAAGGGGCGGGCGGAGCGGGGAAGGAAGCGCATGGCCAGAGCTGACCCGCGAGCAGCGGGGCGGGTCCATCGCAGAACGAAAAAATCTTGGCCCCGCCCGCCCACCGAATTTGTAACCAATTTGGTTACGAAATGCGGGAACATGTTTTGGGGTATCGGTTAACGGGGATAAAAATCGGGTGGGGCGGGGGAATGTTTTGAGGGTGGCGTGGGCGCGGGGTTTTTGCCCCTCTGTGTTTTCGCATGCTCTGGCTGTATCGCCTCCTTTTTCTCCCGCTTACCGTGCTGGCCGCGCCTTATTATGGCTGGCGGATGCGGCGGCGCGGCGGCTACGGGGCGCATTTCGGGCAGCGTTTCGGGGCCACGCCGGCGCTGCCGCCCAAGCGGGCGGGGGGGCGGCGCGTGTGGGTGCAGGCGGTGAGCGTGGGCGAGTTGCTGGCGATCGCGCCGCTGCTGGAGGCGTGGAAAAACGATCCGGCCATCGAGGTGTATCTCACCACCACGACCAGCACGGGCTACGCGCTGGCGGAGGAGCGCTACCGCAAGACCGGGGTGGTGGCGGCGCTCGGGTATTTTCCCCTGGATTTCTGGCCTTGCTCGGCGCGGGCCTGGCGGGCGGTGCAGGCCGATCTGGCGATTCTGACCGAAGGCGAGCGCTGGCCGGAGCATTTGCACCAGGCGGGCAGACGCGGCGCGCCGGCGATCGCGATCAACGCGCGCCTCTCCGACCGGAGTTTCCGGCGGATGCGGCGGCTCGGCCCGCTGGCGCGTTTGCTCACGCGCGGGCTCACCCGCGTGCTGGCGGCGAGCGAGGGCGACGCGCGGCGCTTCGCGGATTTCGGCGTGGCGGAGGCGCG
>JALOTV010000297.1 GCA_025457685.1 Opitutaceae bacterium | reverse complement strand
GAGATGGCGCAGCCGGAGCCTTCGAAGCTGATGCCGTCGATGCGGTCAGCGGCGTCGGTGTGGATGTAAACGGTGCAGTTGTCTCCGCAGGTCGGGTTGTCGCCGGTGGCGTAGCGTGTGGCAGTGGGCAGTTTGCCGCGATTGCGGGGGCGCTTGTTGTGATCGAGGATGACGGATTGGTAGAGATCGCTGAGATCGCTCATGTGGAGTGAGCACCGTAATGGAAACGCGTCGGGACGCAAAGCCGGCTTTTTAAGAAAAGCCGTGGAGCGGCGGGCTCAAAACGCGCGGGAGATATTGAGCGAGCCGAACTCGTTGAAGTCTTCAGGCTGGTTCTTGAATTCGCGGGTGCGGCAGGTCTGCGCAAAGGTGAGCTGCCAGCGGCCCGCGATGAGTCCCGCGCCGTAGCTGAGATCGGCGACCAGCGGCTCTTTGTCCACGCTCGGGCTGTCTTCCCAGGTGTTGCCGTCGAGGAAGATGTCGCGGGCGACGGCGCGGCCGTCGACGCTGGCAAAAACGAAGAGACTCCAATCGCGGTCAGGGGCGACGCGGGGATCGGTGTCGTCGATGGGTGAGGGCACGGTGCCGCCGGGGCGGATGAGTTTGACGCCGAAATCGCTGGGCAGGTTGAGGCCGAGGCGGACGGTGCCGCCGGCGTTGGCGTGGGTTTGGACATTTCCGAGGCTGGCCCCGAGATGCGGTATGAAGTCGAAGCCGAGGGTGCGGTTGAGGGCGCGCGCGTAGAGCCGCCAGTTGCGTTCGTAGACGACGTTCACGCCGAGCTCGTCCTCAAGCTGGTATTCCCAGCCGTTGGGCCGTGAGTCGTTGATCCACTCGTGGACGTGGCGCTGGGTCGTGTCGGCATACGAATGCGGTCCGATCATGCCGACCTGAAACGACAGGGTGTCCATCACGGTGTCGGTCTTGCTGACGAAACTCAGTTCGACGTAAGTCCAGCCGGCGTAGGGCCGGTCCTGAGGATCGGGTACGATGGCGTCGGTGTCCTGCGGGGTGTAGATGTTTTGTCCGAGGGCGAAGCCGAAGTTTTTCTGCGCGTCGGGACGGTTCACGAAGGGCAGCATCTCCACGAAGCTGCGTCGCCAGCCGTCTGCGCCCCAAGTCGCGAGATCGCCGGAGAGGTACGAAATCTTCGCGCCGTTGGTGTAGTGGCGGTCGGTGCCGCCGAAATAATCGTTTTCAAAATAGATGCTGAGCACGCCGGCGTTGCGCGCCCGCCGCTGCGTGTCGGCTGCGTTGAGAGTTTCGGTTGAGGGTGAAGCGGCTGCAGGGTCGTCCTGAGCGGCGAGGGGAATGGCGCCGAGCGCAAAACAAGCGAAGGCGATGGTGAACCGATGCGTTTTCATGAGGCGCGCAAAGTTCTCCCGGCCGGGCAAAAGTTCCTTCGCGGACGTCGGCTGCGGGTAATTCAAGTGATTGGCCCGGAATAGACTGCAAAAGGAAACGCGGGGTGGCGTCGGCCGCGCAGATTGCAGTCGGCGAGCGCGAGGGTGGCACGCGCGGAGATGACAGGCGCGCTTCAGCGAAGGGCATTGACCGCGGTTCGGTCATGGCCGGCGGGCGTTTTTTTGCGCGAGGCGAATGCAGCGTCGCGCCGTGCCGGAGCCGCCTACGGTATCCGCAATTCCATGCCGGCTCGCAGATCGGACACAGAACGCATGCGGTCGCGGTTGGCGTTGAAGATGGCCTCGACCTGCGCGTTGGTGGCGCTGCCGTAGTAACGACGCGCGATCGTGTAGAGTCCTTCGCCCTGCCTGACGATGTGGCGGCGGCCGCCGGCAGTCGGCGCAGGAGTCTGCGTGGCGGGAGTCTGGGCTGGGCGAGGCGGCGTCTGCACGGCGACTGGAGGAGGCGTGGTCTGCTGAGCGACGGGGCGGCTCGGACTGCCGACGGCCGAGGCGGGCTGGACGGGGAATTCCTGCACAGGGCGGACGGGGAGTTGATCGTCGGCGAGCGTGGGAGTCACCGGGTTCTGTTCGATGGCCGGGGTTTCCTCCGGGGCGAAGGCGGTGATGTTGCCCTCGGCATCCGTCGGTGTGCGCGCGGCAAGGCCGAGGGAAACGCGCATGCGGGCGAGTGCGGCGTTGAGTTGTTCGTTTTCGCGCTGGAGGCGTTGGACGACCTCGAAGTTGTCCGCCGGAGTGAGGGGATTATCGAGCGGCTTGCCGGGGAGGGTGCTGGCGAATTCGCGCATGGCGGCGTCGATACGCGCGCGGACGAGCTCGGCCTGCTGGGTGTTGGGCTTGAGCTCGCGGTATTTGCGGAAGTGGTAGATCGCCGAAATCGGATCGCGGATGTGGCTCTGGTAGAGCAGGCCGAGTTCGAGGTGGGCCTCGGGGGCGTTGTGCAGGCCGCGTTTCTCGATGACTTTTTGAAACTCGCTGAGCGCCTCCTGATTGCGGCCCTGGCGGATGAGTTCCTTGCCTCGGCGGTAGCCGGGTTCGTCCACCTCGGCGGTGAAAGGCATCGAATCGACGCGGTCACAGGCGGCGACGATGAAGAGCGTCGCGAATGCGAACAGTGCGAGCGAGAGATGGCGGAGCCTCATCGTGGGCGGAAAAGGAATTGAACGCGGAAAAGTTGCCCCTAACTTCGGCAAGCTCATTTCCGACTCAACTTATTAATGGCACTCGAAAACAAAACCGCGCTGGCGCGCGCCCGGGCCTGCATCCGCATCGAAAAGGACGCGCTCGAAGCGACGGCGAAAAGCCTGGGAGCGGAATTCATGGCCACGGTGCGCGCGGTGGAGGCTGCGCAGGCGGCGGGCGGGAAGTTGATTTTCTCGGGCGTGGGCAAGTCGGCGCACATCGCACAGAAACTGACGGGTACTTTTAACAGCACGGGCGTTTCCTCGTGTTTCCTCGATGCCACTCAGGCGCTGCACGGCGATCTCGGGCTGTGCGCGGAGGGCGATCTGGCGATTTTGCTCAGCAACAGCGGTCAGTCCGAAGAGATCGTGCGACTGGTGCCGGTGTTGAGGCGCTTCGGCGTCCAGGTCGTGGCGTTCACGGCGTTTCCCGACTCCGATCTGGCGCGCCATGCCGATCACCGACTCATCTACCGGGTGCCACGGGAAGCCTGTCCGCTGCAGCTGGCACCGACGGCCAGCACGACGGCAGCGCTGGCGCTGGGCGACGCGCTCGCGATGGTGCTGCTCGAAAGCCGCGGAGTGACGCGTGATGATTTCGCCCGCTATCATCCGGCGGGAAACATCGGGCGTCTGCTGCTGCTCAAGGTGAAGGATATCATGCGCACGGGGGAGCGCCTGCCGGTGATGTCGGAAAATGGCACGCTGCAAGAGGCGATCCTGGCGATGACGAAGGCCAAGTCGGGCAGCATCGCGCTGGTGCAGGGGCGCACAGGGAAACTGGCCGGCATCCTCACGGATGGTGATTTCCGCCGCAGCGCGCTGAGCGGGTCGGGTTTTTTGGAGCGGCCGGTGGCGGATTTCATGACGCGCTCGCCCAAGGTGATCCTGGAAGACGCGCTGGGTGTGGAGGCGTTGCGGATGTTTGAGGCGCACAAGATCGATGATCTCATCGTGGTGGACCGCAAAGGCCGCCCGGTGGGTCTGGTGGACGGCCAGGACCTGCCGAAGCTGAAGATCGTCTGAAGCCCGCACGCCGGACCGTGTCGGCGGGCGACGGTGCGATGCTCGGGCGAGACGCTTTTGTAACATCGCGGTGACGGCGGTGATTTGCGTGGTTTCATGAGTCACACAGCGTAGATTGCCCCTCTTTTATTTTCCCCCTCATGGCCAAGCGTACTTCTCGCAAAACATCCGTCCGTGCCGGCAAGACTGCTGTCGAGCGGGCGGTCGTGCCCAAGGGCACGATTCCGCCGATACCG
>JALOTV010000047.1 GCA_025457685.1 Opitutaceae bacterium | reverse complement strand
CCGTCATCGTCGCGGTCGGGCGCGGCCGAGTCGGCGCCCTGGGCCTCGATTTTCCACGCGTTGAGATTCACAAAGTAGCTTTCCTTCCATTCGCGGCCGCGCAGGTCGAAGAACACCTTGGCTTTCGCGCCGGGTTTGAGACCGGAGAGCAGGGCCACCTTATCTTTCACGCACTCGAATTTGATGTCTTGGGGGAATTTGCCCGATTCGATGGTGAGCACGAACTCGCGCTTGTTGAAGCCGCTGCCGAAGGTCTGCTCGTCGAAGATTTTTTTGATGGTGCCGTTGATTTCGAACATGGTGAACAGGGTGGAGACCGGTCGGGGCGTGCGGCCAGTCGCTTTTCAGCGCGGCGCATTTTTTCTGGAGTTCAGCTACCTGATTACGGAGCCGTGGCGTTGCCTTTAGGGCGCGGTGCGAGGACGACCAAGGCAACTCCCGCTATCACCAAAGACGCGGCGGCGTAAAATACCGGCGAGGGAAATTCGCCGAAGAGCATCCAGGCCATGAGTCCGGCGAAAATAAACTGGCCCAAGTTGGCGACGCTGACGAGTTGGCCTCGCAGGGCGCGCATGGAGCGGTTGAGCAGTGAGTGTCCGATGATGGTCGGCACGAAGGCCAAGCCGATCAGCAGCCCCCATTCGCGAGGAGACGTCACCACGAAATCGGCGTCCAAGGCCAGCGCGGCGACACCGCAAAAAACGGCCGACTGCCAGTAAATCGGCACGACGTAGATCCAGAGCGAAGGCACGTCGCGATTTTTTCTCCCCAGGGCCAGATACCAAGCAAACAGGAGCATGGAGCCGAAGCACATGGCGTTCCCCGCCCAGTCGCCGCCGCCAGCCAAAGCGTCACGGGCGCTGAGAACAAATACCCCCGCCAGCGCAAGCAACGTGCCGACTACCTCGCGCGTGGTGATGCGCTCGCGCATCAGCCAGTGGAGGAAAAAGGGGATGGCGATCGGCGCGAGGTTGACGATGAGGCTGGCCTGGGCGGTGAGCGTCATGCGGGCGCCATAGGCCCAGGTGATAAAGTGGGCGGCGAGGGCCAGAGAGGGCAGGGTGGTGCGGCGCAGCCAGGCGGCGGGGAGGCGATCACTATGGATGCGGAGCTCGCGAAGCAGAAGCGGGGTAAGCAAACCTGCGGCCAAGATCAGGCGCACGGCGGCAAGCACGGCCGGATGGGTCGTGCTTGCCTTGATCATCACGGCGGCGGTGGAGCAGGCGATGATGCCGAGCAGCAGTAAAAGCAGGGATCTAACCATGGAGGAAAATTGCGCGCAGCAAGCTGCCGATGCGCCACCGATACAAGGACCAAGCCGGGAAAGCGGCCGTCGTTGACCGCACGGCATACGATGTGCACGTTGGGCCTCCATGTCCGAAGCCAAAGTTCCTTCCATCCTGGTCATCGACGATGATGCCGAAGTCCGTTACTCGCTGGGCCGGGTCTTGTCCTCGAAAAAGTATCAGGTGCAAGAGGCCGGCAGCGGCGAAGCCGGGGTGGCGGCGGTAAAGAAGGGGCCGGCGCCGGATTTGATTTTTCTCGATGTGCGCATGGGCGGGATGAGCGGCATCGAGGCGTTGCAGCACATACGCGCGGCGAACCCGCGCCAGCTGGTGATTTTGATGACTGCGTTTGGCACGGCCCAGACTGCGATCGAGGCGATGAAGTATGGGGCGTTTGACTACATCATGAAGCCCTTCGATCCGGCGAAGGTCCTGGCCCTTGCTGAGAACGCGCTCAAGGCCCACGCCGACATGCGCTCGGCGGGCGATTACAAGCCGACGATCAACGCGGACGACTATCGCGAAGGTATCGTCGGCGCCTCACCCGTGATGCAGGACGTGTTCAAGGTGATCGGTCAGGTGACGGCGAGCGATGTGACGGTGATGATCACGGGTGAGAGCGGCACGGGCAAAGAGCTCGTCGCGCGCTCGATTTGGAAACACTCGCACCGGGCGAAGGGCAATTTCATCGCTGTGAACTGCGCGGCCATCCCGGACAATCTGATCGAGAGCGAGCTCTTCGGCCATGAAAAAGGCTCGTTTACCGGCGCGACCAACCAGCGCATCGGCAAATTCGAGCTTTGTGACCGAGGCACGATCTTCCTCGACGAGATCGGCGACATGGCGCTGGCCACGCAGACGAAAATCCTGCGCGTCCTGCAACAAGGCGAGATTCAGCGCGTGGGTGGCACCGACACGATCAAGGTGGACGTGCGCATCATCGCCGCGACCAACAAAGACCTCGAGTCCATGGTCAAGGCCAAGACCTTCCGCGAGGACCTCTATTACCGCTTGAATGTGGTGCGCATCAAGATGCCTCCGCTGCGGGAACGTCGCGAAGACATTCCCCAGATCGTGGACTTTTGCCTGCAGAATCTCGTCAAACAGAAGAAGGCGCGCGTCTCCAAGGTGGCGCCCGAGGCGATGGCCTATCTGTGTCGCTACGATTGGCCGGGCAACGTGCGGGAGCTGGAAAATCTTGTTTATCGCAGCGCGGTGATCGCGCAGGGCGATGCGATCCTGGTGAAAGATCTGCCGCCCGAAGTGCAGGCACTGGGCGCGGCCTCGCAGGGCGTCATGTCCGTCCCTCCTGTCTCTGGCGCAGGACCTGCGGCTGCGGTGAATGCAGTCGCGGCGGTTGCCACTGAACCGGCCGCCGTGGTTGCGTTGGGAGCGCCTGCCGGGGACCAGGATTTTGCCGCGCAAACCAAGTCCGAGCCTGCGGTTCTCACCGTTTCGCAGGCCCTGGATTTTCTGCACAAGGAGCTCACGAAGGACACGGAAACCGAGCCGGTGTTGGAGCGCTTGGAACGCGAAATGATCGTGCGCACGCTCAAGGCTCTGGACGGCAATCTGGCGCGCACCGCCGAGCGTCTGGGCATGACGCGAGCCACCCTGCGCAAGCGCGTGGACGAACTCGGGCTGCAACAGGGTTGACCTCGCGCAGTCGTCGACTGCTATTCGAGCCGTGTCGGACGTCCTGTCCGCACACAGTGAAGTGAGGAAGGGTGGCAGAGTGGTCTAATGCTCCAGCCTTGAAATCTGGCGGACCGCAAGGTCCCGGGGGTTCGAATCCCTCCCCTTCCGCCACTTTGCGCAGACACATACGGTCACGTTCGCTTGTCTCAAGTGCGTGAGTGGACCGCGGGCTCTGCGGGATATTTGTGCCAGATGACTGGAGGATAACCTGTCCCCAAGCTTGTGATGAAAGGGGCGATTTACCCTTGGTTTGCCGGGCTCGGGCTTGCTCGGTTTCGGCGGATGCGGCAGCTTTGGACCATGCGCTCCATTGCTCTGCGTCTTGCTTTCATCTCATTTTTCGCGTGCTCGGCAGCCTCGGTCATTTTCGCGCAAGCTGACGATGTCGCGGCGTCCACCCCGACTACCGGCCAAACGAGTGAGAGCGAACAGGCGACCAAAATTCCCGGTTTGGAAATCGCGCGTCCGGGGGGCGGGTTCCTCGGCGTGCGCACGGAAGGCGTGACCTTGCGCGTCACGTTTTATGACAAAGATAAGAAGAAAATCCCCGCCGATGCCGCGCGTATAACCGCAAGGTGGCGGGATGGTCGACCTCGTTTCGCTGTCTTGCTGCCTAGCGAGCCCGCGACGATGAGCTCACCGGGTGTTTTTCAACGGCCCTTCAACTACATCGTCTATCTGGCCGTGGTGGGTCCCGACGACAGTGTGTTGGAAACTCACTCTCTGACGTTGGCGGGTTCCGACAAGGAGTAGCGCCTTCGTTCTGGTTGCGCGGGCCAAGTGCGGACGCAGTCGACGGCAGCTTCAGGGTTGGGGAGATGCCAATCTAGGAAAGGTGCGTGGCGCTGCCTTTATAGGCGGATGGGTTAGTTATTTACGTTTGGCGTGGTTGGGATGCGGCAGGCCGCGACGTAGGTTTCCAGCTCCCGGACTGCGTTGGCTGGACCGTTTTCGGCGAGCAAATCAGTCCGCACCTTTCGTGCGCGGGAGAGGCGAGAGCCGTCCGCGAGCAAGCGATCAAGCGCGTGGTGGAGCTGCTCCGGCCAGACCGTTTTTTTAAGGCGGAAGCCGCATCCAAAGCGCTCTACTTCGGAGCCAAAGAAATTCTGGTCACCGATGTGGGGCACCACGATCTGGGGCACACCGGCGTGCAGCGCACTGGCGGTGGTGCCTGCGCCGCCATGGTGAATCACGGCGGACGCGTGGCGGAAGAGCTGGTCGTGGGACATCTTGCCCACGACCTTGATGTGGGATGCGTGACCGAACTGCGGAAACTGGGCCCAGCCGCGTTGCACGATGATTTTGCGACCGATGGGCCACGCACGGACAAAGCGCTCCATCCATTCGCCGGAGTTGTAATACACCATGCTGCCGAAGGTGAGGATCGGCACTCGTGCGTCGGGCGTATCGGCGACGAAGGCTTTGATTTCTTCGTCGAGTGCGGAATTTTCCGCCGACTGCCAACGCAGGTAACCGGTGTAGCGGAAACGAGCGTCGATTTCCGCTCCCGGCGGTCGGAATAGGGCTTCCGGCACCGTGACCAAGACACACTCGGCCGGGCGCGAGAAAAAATTCCTTACCTTGGGCAAAGAGGCTTTTCGCAGCGCGTCGGAGATGGAGATGTTGATAGTGCGGTCAACGATGGCGTTGGCGCTTTGCCAGAGCCAACGATTCCAAGCGCGCCTGGCTGTGCGTCCCAACCAGCGTGGGGCAGGTAAATTCTCGGGCGGGAAATCGGGCGAGGGGATGACGTGCGGGGCAAAAGCGAGAGTGGCGAAGGGCACGCCATGGCGGTCCGCGATGCCTTTATTCATGGGGAAAAGATAACTCGAGACGAGCAGGTCGGTCTGTGGCATGATCGCATCCATCCGGGCGATCATTTCGGGGATGTAGGCCTTGGCTCCGACGTAGATTTCCCGAAGCTGGTAGATCGGGTTTCGTATCTTGTTCAGACGTCCCATCCAGTAGGAGAGATCGGGCTGCTCCCAGTTTGGGCACAGGGCGTAGAACTCTACCCCAGCCGCTTCGATCTCTTCCCGGTAGTGCGGGATGGTGGCGAATTTTACCGCGTGCCCGGCTCGTTTCAGCGCTACGGCAAGGGCGATGACGGGATAGATATCGCCGGTGGAGCCATGGGAGGTAAGGACGATGCGCATGAGTGGGAGTCGCCGCAGTGGGCAGCGTGCCCCGTTTTGTCGCCACCTGCTGGGCCGCGCGAGCACGCTAGAGTCACTTTTGCGTGACGACGTCGGCGGAGCATGCGCGTGTTGCTTGGATAAATATCCAGACACAAAAAAGGCCGACCGCATTTGCGGTCGGCCTCCTAGCTTAAATTAAGCTGATATCAGGTATTGACGCTGATGGTGATGGAGCCGTCGGCATTGATGACCGGGCCGCGGGCGGGAGTCTCGCTGCCAGGGGTGCCGGGGGCCGGATTGGCGGACGGGGCATTGTTGATGGCGATGATGGCCTTGGCGATAGCGGCCTCGATGACCACGATTTCGGCGGGCTCGAGCTGGCGAACGGCAGGGCCACCGGAGTAGGCAGTGCCGGTGGGAACGTCCACCGAAGCGGCGGTCTGAGCGGCGCCAGGAGCGCTCTGCCAGACGACGAGACCGGTGAGGGTCTTAACGGTGTATTCGCGGGTGACCTTGTTGAAGGTCACGCTGAAGGTGGTGCCGCGCACGCCGGCCGCGCCGACCGGGGACTTAACGATGTAGCTGGAACCAGTCTTCAGCTTGGCGACCTTGGAAACGACCGTGCCGTTGGCGACGTTGATCTCGGTGTTGGAAATGGAAGGCTCAGCACCGGTGGGGAGGGGGCCAGAAAACACCTCTTGCTCGAACTTGGTGATCTCGACTTCAGACTCGGCGGTGATGGTGGCTACCGCGCCATTGGAGAAGACAATGGAGGCCGTGGAGTCCGGGCCAGTCTTGATGGTCGCACCTTGAGGAAGGGCGGTTCCGGCGGTCAGGGGAAGGTATTGGCTGGAGCCGGCAAGTTTGTAGGTCACGTCACCTTCGACGGTGCCGGCAGAGAAGGCGCCGGGGACAAGATCAGCGGCTTGCGCGACAACAACGAAAGCGGCTGCAAAGAGGCCGCCAAGCAGGGAGCGGAGGATATTTTTCATAGGCATGGTGAGAAGCAAAGGTTTGGCAAATATGCGGTCAACATGATAAATGTGATCTTTGGATGACCGCATGCAAGCGCCGTTGTTGGGGCGGGGTTAAAATCCGCTCGGTGAAGTGTATGGGCATGCGAGTTTCGGCGGTAAAATCATCCATCTTAAAGCCGCGAACACGTGATCCCTAGCGAAGGGGGCGACTGCGGTGCGTCGATTGAGTGGGCTCGCCCGCCTTAGTGTCGCACAGGTGTGTGTTTTTCCTTCCGCCGTCGTTTTGCGGCGACAAGCTGGCCGGTTCGAATGTTGCGACTTTTTCTTCCTCCCAATTTGCCCGAGGCCGCCCAGCGCGACGCGATTGCGCTCAAGATTCAGATCGATTCCGCCGCGACTCCGACGGCCAACTTGATGCCCGCGCTGGCCGTGTTGTCGCGGTTTTGCCAGGGCGCACCGGTGCCTCCGCCTTTTGTGCAGCTCACGCGCGCGCAGCTCAAAGAGCTTATCGGCACGCTGGCTGGGCAGCCAGTGTTTTTTAGCCTGACCGAGCCCGGGAAAAATCTGCTCTGGCTCGGCCCCCGGCTTCGGGGCGTGAGCGAGCATCTGGCCGGCCCTGTTTCCGCCGCGGTCCCTGCAAACCCGGTGCCGGTAGCAGCCGGTCCGCGTTCTCTATCCGTGCGCACGCCGCGCATCGTGCCGAGGGAAGAGCCCGTGACGCCGCTTACCGTGGATGGAAGCGAGCATTATCTGGCGGTTACGCTGCCCTCGCGCGATCACCCCGCCTATGCTTCTGCGCGCGAGTTGCTGGCGTCGCATGGATTTGCGCTCGATCCCTCGACCAAGAAGTGGTGGCTGCGCGACCGGCACAAGGTGCTTAACTTCCTCGCTTCCCAGGGGGAGGTGCTGCGCACGCGCTATCACGCCGAGTTTACCCCGAATTTTGAAAAGCAGACCGCGACGCTGGCCGAGGCGACGGTGGAGACGAAAGTGGCCGATGCGGGTGGAGGCGAATTCGCGGTCACAATCGGCCTGGCCGCAGGCAAGGCGGGGGAGGACGATTTGAGGGCCGCGCTGGCGGCCGGTCGCCGGTTCGTGGAGGATGGTGGCAAAGTCTACCTGCTGCCGCCCGAGCAGCTGGATAAGCTCGCCGCCCGAGCAGCTGGATAAGCTCGCCCGCGCGCAGTCTGCGTTGGCGGGAGGCACCGCCGCGCCGATGGTGGCGCGGAAGGTCCAGCGTGTATCCGCGGCGCGGATACCTGAGCTGCAGGAGATGCTGGACGAGCTGTCCCCGGATTATCAGCCGCCGGCCGCCTGGCGCAGGCGCGCGGCCCCGACTTTTTCCGCGACCTTGCGGCCGTATCAACAAATCGGCGTGGCCTGGCTCTGGCACCTGCACCGGCACGATCTGGGCGGCATCCTGGCGGATGAGATGGGATTGGGCAAAACCGCGCAGGCCATCGCGCTGCTTTCGACCATCGCCCATGTGTCGACCGAAAAGGAAAGGCGTCCCTCGCTCGTGGTGTGTCCCGCCTCGCTGGTGGAAAACTGGCGGCGGGAGTGCGCGCGTTTCGCGCCGGGACTGCGCGTGTTTGTGCATCACGGTTCGGCCAGGTTGGCGGGCGCGGCGGAGGCGGGACGGCACGATGTTTTTATCACCTCCTACGGAACGCTGGGGCGGGATTCCGAGCTGTTTTCCGAGATCGATCTCGCTGTCCTGATCGCGGACGAGGCGCAGCATGCCAAAAACCGCCGCTCGCTCAACGCGCGCGCCCTCCGCGCCCAGCATGCGCGCAGCCGCTTGCTGCTCACCGGCACGCCGGTGGAGAACTCCCTCGACGATCTGCGGACGCTTTTCGAGATCGTGCTGCCCGGCTATGTGGATGCGAAATTGCCGGCGGCACGCGGTTCGGGCGTGCAGACGGCGGATCGTGACTGGCAGGACGAGCGGCTGCGGAAGCAGACCGCGCCGTATATCCTGCGCCGCACCAAGGCGGCGGTGGCGACCGAATTGCCGCCGAAGATCGAGCAGATCATCCATTGCGTGCCGACGACCGAGCAGCTCGCCATTTACAACGAATACCAGCGCAAATCAGAGGAACAGCTCAACGCGTTGGCGGCCGAGGGTGCCTCGGAAAACTCCCAACGCATGGCGACGCTCACCCAGTTGCTCCGGCTCCGTCAGATTTGCTGCGATCCGCGACTGGTCGAACAGATGGCCGAAGCGTCGGCATCGGCCAAGCTGGATGCGTTTCGCGAGTTGCTCGCCGAGGCCATCGACGACGGGCATCGCTTGCTGGTGTTTTCCCAGTTCACGAGCTTGCTGGCGTTGCTGCGCGATGAGCTGGAGCGGCAGGAAATCGCGTTCTGCTACCTGGACGGATCCACGCCTCAACGGCAGCGTCAGGCGGAGGTGGATCGTTACAACGCCTCGCCGGATATCCCGGTTTTCCTGATTTCACTGAAAGCGGGCGGCACGGGTCTGAACCTGACCGGAGCCGACACCGTGGTGCATTTCGACCCGTGGTGGAATCCCGCCGCCGAGGCGCAGGCTACCGACCGCGCGCACCGCATCGGACAGACCAAGGTGGTGACGAGCTACAAGCTGATCTGCTCGGGCACGGTCGAGGAAAAGGTCATGATGCTGCAGGAGGAAAAACGTCGCCTGCTGGCGGATGTTTTCGAGGCAAGCGACGCGGTGAACGCAAAGCTGAGTCTGGCCGATCTGCGCGGTTTGCTGGCGAAGTGAAGGGGCGTTGTGAGAATCTTCCAAAAATCCCATTGACGCACCTTTCACGCCCTCTTTGCTGCCACTCCCGCAGCACGCTGCGGTCACGGCAAGATAGCTCAGTTGGTAGAGCAGTTGACTGAAAATCAACGTGTCCCCGGTTCGATTCCGGGTCTTGCCACCACTTATCCCGCAAGGCCTTACACAAGGTTTTGCGGGATTTTTGTTTTCGCACCCTTCGGATGTGGTCCCGTTTTGTCCCGCACACGGGATCCATCTCCGCGTGAGGACAACCGCACGGGAGGCTCGTCGAGTTGGTTGGCGTTCTCTGGTTGAGCTTTGGTGCGATCTGGCAGTGCGACGGCGCTGGCTTTGGCCGCGGGTGCATCCCGCCACTTGGTATGGCGTGTTTGCTGCGCTTGATCAAACCGAGGGCCGGTGGATTTCGCGCCGTGACGGGCGTTCGCTTAGTGGGCGGCGGGCCCGGTGCTCTCGCGGACAATCAGTTCGGTGGGGAAGATGATGTGGGCGGGCTGGCTGGCCTTCTGGCCGGCGATGCGCTGGAGCAACAGGCTGGCGGTGCGGCGCGCCATGTCCTCGATGGGCTGCGCGATGGTGGTCAGAGAAACGGGCAGGTGTTGGCCGAGGGGAATGTTGTCCACACCGACCACGGAGAGATCACGGGGGAGCGTCAGGCCCTCGTCCACGGCAGCGCGCATGGCGCCGATGGCGGAGAGGTCGTTCATGGCGATGACCGCGGTGGGGCGACGGTGGCGTGGGATCGTCTGGAGGAAGCGGCGGAAGGCGCTGCGGGCGCTGTCGATATCGTGCCCGCAGCTCACGTAGGAGACGTGGTCGTCCGGTATGCCGTTGTCGCTCATGAGCTGGCGGAAAATGTCGGGGCGCTCGCCGTCTCTTTGGCCCTCGGCGAGGGCGCAGAGGAAGACGAAGCGGCGGTGGCCGTGGCCGAGGAGGTGTTCCACCGCTTGCTGGAGGCCCTGGGCGAAGTCCACGAGCACGGCGTCGATGGGCAGGGGATCCTCGCTCTTCACCACGAGCGCGACGGCCGGGATCTTGCGATTGGCCAGATCTTGGAGGACGGGGCGGTGCAGCTCGGCATCGCTTACGAAGAGGGCGACGCCGTCCACCTGTCGCTCGAGGATCGCTTCGAAGCTGTGTTTTTCCTGCGCAAGGTTGGTGCGGCCGTGCTCGATGATGAGGTCGTAGCGCTCGGGGCTGACGGCTTTGTCGAGCAGGTCGGCAAACGTGGTATAGAAGGGATTGTGGATGTCGGGGATGACGAGCCCGAGGGTGAAGAATCGGCCGAGGCGCAGGCCGAGCGCGGCCTTGCTGGGTTTGTAGCCAAGATCTTCTGCGGCCTTTAGCACTCGGTCGCGCGTCTCCTTCGAGGCCCAGGAGTTGGGGCGGTTGTTAAGGATGGTCGAGGCGGTGTTCGGCGCCACCCCGGCTCGGGCGGCGACGTCGATGAGGCGGGCGCGCATGATGCCTGTCACCAAGCTCAAGGCCGCAGGGCTAAGCAAGGGGGAAGGCTGCATGGCGGCGGACAGACGAATTAGCGGGTGGAGGCGAGTTTGCGGGAGTCTAGTTCGGCGCGGATCTCGGCCATGCGCTGTCGAGTCAGCGGATAGCCGGCTATCGCGATCGCGGCGCAGGCGAGGCCGGCGATGGGAAAGATGATGTAGATGAGGCGCAACCGCTCGAGGACCTCGTCGGCTGGGGTGGTGTGGGCCACGTAGCCGGAGTGGGTGAGCAGGTAGCCGCCGATCACGGCCGCGATGGCGAAGGCGATTTTCTGCTCCAGGGCGAAGACCGCGCCGTAGAGGCCCTCGCGACGCTGGCCGGTGCGGATCTCGTCCTCGTCGCACACGTCGGCGTTCATCGTGGCGGTCATCAGCCACACGCCCTGCAGGCCAAAGCCGAGGATGAAGTTGGAAAAGATCAGCCAGTTCGGATGCGCGGGATCGAGGGTCCAGAACATGGTGACAAACGCGGTGGCGGCGGTGGCCAGGCACACGAAGGCGGCGTGGCGTTTGCCGATGCGGGTGGAGATCCAGGTGTTGATGGGCACGCCGATGAAGGCGCCGGCCATGAGTGACATGCCCGCCCAGCCGCCGAGCGTGGCGGCCGCGCCCTGGTCGCCGCGGAAGAGGTGGTTGATCGTGACGATGAAGCCCACTGCGCCTACCGAAACGGTGGCGAGGATGGCGCACAGGTTCATCGCCAGCATGTGCAGGAAAGGCCGATTGCGCGCGGTCTCGCGGATGGCGCCGAGCAGCGAGAGTTTTTGCGGCGGCTCATCGACCGCGGCCTCGCGGCAGAAAATCGCCGGGGCGATGCAGGAGACGAGCACGATAACCGCGGTGCCGAGGCCGACCCATTTCGCGCCTTCGAGGATCACGTCGGGCGAGACGTTGGTGTCGCCCGGGCTGGCCCCGCCAAACACCAAGGTGAGTTTATAGAGCCAGGGGATGCCGAGGCCGCCGAGCAGGCCCACGATCATGCCCCAGGCCTGGACGCGCGTGCGGTCGTTGTAGTCCTTGCTCAGTTCTAGGCCGAGCGCGCGGTAGGGGACGATGAAGAATGAATAGGCCGCGTAGAAAAAGAACGCGGTGACGAGGAAATACCAAAACAGGCCATCGGGCCCGAGGGAGCTAGGCGGCACCCAGATGAGGAAGGAGAGCAACGCGAGCGGCAGGGCGCTGAGCAGGATGAATGGGCGGCGGCGGCCGAGCTTGCCTTTGAAGTTGTCCGACCAATAGCCCACCGCCGGGTCGATGAACGCATCGATGAAGCGCGGGATGAACAGGGCCCAGCCGAGTTTGTCGGCCGACACGCCCAGGGCCACGGTATAGACCGCGTCCTTGAGGGTGTTGAGTGTGTTCATCGAGTAGTTGTCGCCCAGGGAACCGAGCGCCCACGCGAACTTGGCGCGGACAGGCAGGCAGGCAGGGGGAGGCGCCGGGGTGGCGGTGGACGGCGCAGGGGGAGCCATGGAAGGGGTTTAAATTTTGCGTGGGGGCGCTACAAAGCAAGGGCGTGGAGCGGCGGGGTATTTCCCCGCGCCTCGACGGCCCTGCACAGAAAAAATCCGGCTAAAGACGCGGATCGGAATTAGGTCGAGTGGATGAAGACCGGCGCATCGAGCAGGCCGGCGGGGAAAAGCTGGTAGCCGTCGCTCCAGGCTTCGCCGCGACTGCGGAAACTGTCGGGGCCGATGAAGTTTTGCTCTTTAGGCGCGAGGTGCAGCGGGCCGAAGAGGTTGCGGCGGGTGAGCACGATCTCGCAGGTCACGCGGGCATCCGCGCCGGACAAGGTGCCGAGGTCGGCGGAGTAGGGCGGGAAAGCGAGGATCTCGGAGCGGGCGCCGGATTCATCGCGCACGACCGCGACGGCACCGCCGAATTTCGGCAGCTCCACGTGCAGCCTGCCGTCCGGCGCGCGGAGCGGCAGCGGAAGCTGGTAGCGGATGCGTCCCGAGTAGAAGGGCAGGCCCTGCGGGACGACGTCGCCGACCGCGAGCGTGGCGGGCAGCGCGTCCACCACGGGCTGCACGCCCTCGAAAAATACGCCGAACGAACCGAGCAGATAGACCGCCTCCAAGTCCACGCCCTCGTGGAAAGCGGTAGCGAGCTCGAGGACGTTTTCTCCGGCGTGTAACGAATCGGTCGGGAGCGCGATGCGGCGCATGCAGGGGTCGATGAACCAGTCCAAGTCGCGGGAAAGATCCACCGCGCGGCCGTTGAGGGTGGCGCGCCAGATGGCGGGCTTTTCCAGCAGTAGCACGGCGTCGGTCGGCGCTTGGCCACGCACGTGGATGCGGTGGCGCAAGCGGAGCGGAGCGGTCGCGCCCGGCGTGGCGCGCGGGGCGCGCGCCCAGGGCTGCACCATCATGCCGGAGCGCCCGGGTAGGCCGAGTCGCTCGCGCACGATTTCGTCGATGCGGAGGATTTCGGCGGAAGGCTGCCACAGGTCGTCACCGAGGGCCCATTCGGCTTGGTCGAGCACGAGGGCGTTGGGCTCGTCGAGCTCGTAGGCGAAGGGGCCGCGGGCTGTGGCGCGCTCGCGCTCCCTGGGCTCGGCGCGGAGCGGCAGAGTGGAGTCGGCGTGCGGCGTGAGCACGTAGAGTTTTTCGCCCAGCGGGGGCAGGGCGACCGTCCACGCGATACCGTCTTCGTGCGCTTGCACGGGCTGTTCGTAGCGGCGGCCGGTGCGCGCGTCCCACTCCTGCACTTGGAGGCCCTTCAGGCCGAAGCGGACGGTGAAAGGTTGGCGCGCCGCGTCCTTCGCGGGGTGGTGAAGGGCGATGATCCAGGTGTCGCCGTCGCGGCGGAAGCGCGTGATGAGCGGGATCTGGTTTTGCGCCTCCTCGGGCTCGTCGATCTGGAGCAGGCCGGAGAGGAGCGAGCTCACCTCGCGCTGCAACGCGGCGCGCTCGAAAGGCACGGATCGGCAGCGGCGGAAAAAATCGGCGGGTGCGGAGGAGTTTTGCGCGTCCAGGTAGGCGGGGGCCATCCCGGCGAGGATGACGATGCCGCCGGCGTCGCGGAAAGATTGGAGCAGATTGAGGGTGGTGCCGCGCAGGGTGGTCGCGCCGCTGACCAATACGGCGCGGTAACGGGCCTGGCCGACGCGCAGGCGCGGCGAATCGGACTGGCACGGGGCCGGCTCGACGCCGCCGAAACGCGCGAGGTGGTCCTCGTCGCCGTAGTCGAAGTCCACCGTGGTGCCGGACAACCAGCGGCAGGTATCCGCGAATTGTTCTTCAAGCGGCAGCAAGTCGGCGGCCTTGGTGGTGAGCCACGTGGCCCAGCCGCCGTGGATCTGCGCCCAGAGGCTCTCTACCGGGTTGACGACGAGCAGGTCGCAGACCGCTTCGCCGCGCTGGAGCATGACGTGCAGGCGGGCGTAGTAGTCCTCGACCGCCTTGTATTCAGAATACCATGACGACTGGAAAAAGATGCTGGCCGGGTAGTCGCGCTTGGCCTCGCCCGCCATGGTGACCCAGGAGAGGTGGTGGCAGCGCACGTTGATGCCGAGAAAAGCCTGCCAGTCGCCGATCTCCTTGTGGCCGGCGAAGTCGAGCTGCCAGCCGGTGCAACCGTAGAGTTCCGAGAGCAGCCACTTGTGTCCTTGTTGACGGGCCACGGAGGCCACCTGCTTGACGATCCAGTAACGGTTGTTGCCCAGAAACAGCAGATCGATGCCGGGCACGTCCATGTGCTCGTAGTAGCGCATGAGGGAGCCGCAGGGGACGGCCTGCGCGCCGAGCGAGTCCTCGTGCAGGGCGTGGCCGGTGAGCTTGAGGTTGTGCGCGCGACACCAGGCGTGCAGGGGCTTGGCCCAATTTTCGAGAAAGAGGGTCTGGATGAGCTCCATGTAGCGCCACTTCACGGGCGAGACGGAGGCGCCGTCTTTGCGGAGGAAAAGTTCGGGCAGGCGCGCGACCAGATCCTCGCCGAAACGCTCGGCGTAGGCGGAGGGCAGGGCGGTGGTCCAGGGCGTGATCCAAGATGGAGCGTCCGGGCCGGTCTGGCCGTGGGTGTCGCACATGACAAAGCCGCGGTGGGGCTCGTCGGTGAAGATGCCCGTTATACTGGTGCCCAGGCGCTTGCCACAGGCGGCGAGGTAGCGCTCGTGGGTGACCTCGATGAAGCGCTGCGTGGCGGCGGCGTTCATGGTGTTGAGGTAGGACGCGCCGTTGTAGAAACTGTGCTCGGGCATCACCTCCCAGGTGAAGACGAGCAGGCTCTCGCCGGCATAGAGGTCGGGCGCGCCGGCCCCACGTTCGAGGCGGCGGTAGGCGCCGAGGTGAAGGCCGTCCACCTTGGCGGCGAAGACCGCAACGAGGGCGTCATCGGCCGGCCATGAGAAGGTCTCGATCGATGGCCGCGCGAGGCGCAGGTAACGCATGCGTAGGGAGGGATCGGCGGTGGCGAGGCCGCCGGCGGAGCCGCTGGGCCAGCGATCCTCGTCGTAGAGCCAACTTTCGAGGCCCATTTCTTGGGCGCGGTCGGCGCAGGCGTTGATGAGATCGAACCATTCGGGCCCGAGATATTCCGTCTCCAGGCCGGTGCGCGCGTGCATGAACGCGCCGCCCATGCCCATCCCGCGAACCACCTCGAGCTGACGCAGCAACTCGGCGCGGTCGAGGCGGCCGTTCCACGACCAAAAGGGTTTGCCGCGGTAGGCGGCCGAGGGACGGGCAAAGGACTCCGATAGTTCGGCAGCCACCAATTGACGGCTGGGTTTGCCCTTGGAGCTGTCAATGTGTGGGGAAGATTCGGCGGTCGTGGGCATTGGATAAACCCGCGCTAGTGTTTGGGCGGAATGAAAAAGGAAAAACAACCTACGCCTACACCAGCGCGCAGGAAACTATTCCTTTATTTCGCATAGGAAACCATGCTTGGGCTCAAGGTCAAATGTGCCAGACAGCGGATTCAGACATCCACGAGTAGCAGTGGATGATTCGGATGGAATCAGGTATCCAAATAGTTAACTAACTATACGCTATGGGTATGCGTATGACGGTGGCGTTTTCGCAGCCATGGTCAGCGGGCTGATCCTGAAGCGGTATATTCCCAACCAATCATTTATGATCGCCGGCGTAGGAATCGTGCCAGCGGCGAAGGGCGAGCCAGCCGAGGGTCGACACGATAGCGACGAGGAGAAAACCGAGCACGCAGCCTACCAAGGCGGTGGCGTAGAGCCCCGGGATTTCGTTTCGCGAGCTGAAGATGAGCGCGGTGATGCCCAGCCCCGAGCGGCCGCCGGTGGTGCTGCCGACCAGGTAATCGGCGGTGAGGGCGCCGATCGGGGCAAGGATGGCGGAGATGCGCAGACCGGTGAAAAAGTAGGGCAGGGCGGCGGGGGCGCGCAGGAGAAACAATTCCTGCCACTTCGAGGCGCGGCCCATGCGAAACAGATCCAGGTGCGCGCGGTCCACCGAGAGCAGCCCTTGGGTGGTGTTTACCACCAACGGGAAAAACGAGATGAGAAACGTGACTATGATCACGCTCGGCGCCCCCGGGCCCACCCACAAGATGAGGATAGGCGCGATGATGATGACCGGCACCATTTGCAGGGCCATGAGGTAGGGGTAGAGCGCGGCTCGGACGAGGGCCGAACTGGCTAGGAGCAAGGACGCGCCCACGGACACTACAGCGGCCAAGCCGAAGCCCGCCAGCGCGGCCAGCGCGGTGTAGCGCGCCGCTGAAAGCAGATCCGCACCATGGTCGCGAAACGCGGCCGCCAGGCGCATCAGGTCGGGCAGGAGGAAGCGGCGCGAGGGAGGCAGGGCGTGGTGCAGGAGTTGCCAGCCCACGAGCGCTAGGACGGCGAGCACTACGGGCAGCAGCCAGCGGATCAGGCGTGGGTTCATGCGGCGGTTTCGACGGGTTCGACGGAGCGCAGCCGGTCGGATACCTCCGCGACCAAACTCAAATAGGCGGGGTCGCGGCGCAGCTGGTGGGTGCGCGGGTGGGGGAGCTCGACGCGAAAATCGTGGGCGATCCGGCCAGGGCGCGCGGCGAGCACGAGAATACGGGAGGAGAGAAACACCGCCTCGGCCACCGAGTGAGTGACAAAAACAGCGGTCCAGCGCTGGCGCTCATGGATGGCGAGGAGCTCTTCCCCCAGGTGGTCGCGCGTCATTTCGTCGAGGGCGCCGAAGGGTTCGTCGAGCAGGAGCACGCGCGGTTCGAGGGCGAGGGCGCGGGCGAGGGAGACGCGCATGCGTTGCCCGCCTGAAAGTTGACGCGGGTAGGCGTCGGCGCGATCCGCCAGACGCACCAGGGTGAGGGCGGCGTCGCGGCGCCGGGCGCGCTCCCCGGCGGGCATGCGGCGCAGGCGCAGGAGCGTCTCGACGTTGGGTCCGACCTTTAGCCACGGCAGGAGCGTGGCGTCTTGGAAAACATAGGCGAGGTCGTCGCACTGAGCGGGGGCGCGCCCGCCGAGCCGAAGCTCGCCGGCGCTGGGTGCATCCAGACCCGACATCAGACGCAGGAGGGTGGATTTGCCGCAGCCGGACGGGCCGAGCACGGAGACGAATTCTCCGGGCGCGATGTCTAGATTCAGCGGGGCGAGGATGTCCGGCCCCGAGGAGGAGAAGCGTTTGGCCACCTCGCGCAGGCGGATGGCCGGCGAGGGCGAGGCGGGATTGGAATCGGCGAGCGGCACGGTGCGTTGCGTAGCTGGAGAGCCAGAGAAAAGCCCGCCGGGGGCGCGCCCGCAAACCATCGGGGCACAAAAAACCCGCCGCTCCAGAGGATGCGGCGGGAAGGTGCGGGCCCTTGGGGGCGGTCAATTTAGACCTTCTCCACGAGGCCGGCCTTGATGGCCTTGACCGAAACCAAGACGCGCTTGGTGCCGCCGTTGGCGGTCTTGATGCGGATGCGCTGGAGGTTGGGTTTGAAGGTGCGGGAAGTCTTCTTGGTGACGTGCGTGCCGATGCCGCCGCTCTTCTTGGACTGACCCTTGCGGTGAATGATGGAACCCTTGGTGGGGCGTTTGCCGGTAATAGCGCAGATGCGAGCCATGGTGATGCGTGGGTTGAGTTAAAAGGTTGAGAGAAAGGGCGGCGGGGTTGGGGTGCGCAAGGGAAAAGAGGAAGAGATTAATTCGAAGCCGCGAAAGGCACGAAATCCGCGTCGGGAAAAAATCGCCCTTGCGCTTTGTCGCCGAGGTTCTTGTTTCGCCGTCCTGTTCTGGAGAGGTGGCTGAGTGGCCGAAAGCAGCGCTTTGCTAAAGCGCCGTAGGTGTAACAGCCTACCGGGGGTTCGAATCCCCCCCTCTCCGCCAGTTTTTACCTCGGGCGGCAGCGATTTTTTAGTCTGCCCGGGCGATTTCCAGCGTGGCCTTGGCTGCGCGCACACTTGCGGCGATGGCGGGGGCGGGGGCGCGATCGGTGACGAGGCACAGGCGCGGATCGAAACCGGTGGCGAGGGCGAGGGCCTTGCGGCCAAACTTCGAGCCGTCGATGGCGAAGACGGTGCGTTCGGCGGCGGCGATCATGCGACGCTGGGTGGCGACGATGAGGGCGTTGTGATTCCACACGCCTGCCTCGGTGACGCCGGCGCCGCCGAGGATGGCGAGGTCGGCGTGGATCTGGCCGAGCGATTGTTCGCAAAGCGGGCCCACGAGCACGCCCAGCCGGCTGTCGATGCTGCCGCCGGTGACGATGGTCTCGAGCGAACCGAGATCGGCGTAGAGCGCGGCGATGGGCAGGGAATTGGTGATGACCTGGAGGCGTTTGGCCACGAGCAGGCGAGCGACGGCATACACGCTGGTGCCGCCGTCGAGGATGACGGTCATGCCGGGTTGCACGAGGTCCGCGATGTGGCGGGCGATGGCGTGTTTCTCGGCGGCCTGGCGCTCGTCGCGCGCGATGAAGTCGTATTCGCGGGCGCGCTCGTCGGTTTCCACCAGGGTGGCGCCGCCGTGGTGGCGCCGGAGCAGGCCGCGCGTTTCCAGGGTGTCGAGGGCGCGGCGGATGGTGGAGAGCGACGTCTCGCACCGTTCGGCCAGGGTGTGGAGATCGGCGTATTTGTGCTCGCGGATGTAGCGTTCGATGAGGTCGAGGCGCTGCTTGGTCGTCATGTTCTGTGAGCATGGCGGGCGGGCGGGCGTGGCGAGGTTTTTCGTTGCGGGGGCGAGGGCGCGGAAAAGGGTGGGGCGATGAATCGCAGTCCCTTTCTTGCTTTGATCGTGCGCTGGCTGGTGCTCGCGCTGGGCGTGACGCTGGCGGAGAAACTCGTCACCGGCATCAGCTGCGCGGACGGCGTGACCTTGCTCGTGGTGGTGCTGCTGCTGAGTTTTTTCAACGCGGTGCTGCGGCCGCTGCTGGTGCTGTTCAGTCTGCCGTTTATCGTGCTCACGATGGGTCTGGGGCTGGTGGTGATCAACGCGCTGCTGTTCCTCCTAGTGGGCGAGCTGGTGGAGGGGTTCGAGGTGGCGGGTTTTTGGCCGGCGTTTTTCGGCGCTCTGATCGTGGGGCTGACGAATTTCGTCATGACGCTGCTGATGAAACGTCCACCGGGTGCGGGGCCGGGTGGCGGCGTGTCCGGCGGCGGTAGTGGGCAGGGGCGCCTGCCCAAGCGTGAGCGAGGCGGGGCGGACGTGATCGACGTCTGAGCGCGGTCGCTGGCGCAGTGATTTGGGTCTGTTACGAAGGCCGGAAGCCGTCGCGCCACTGCTTGCCGCGCATCAGGCGGGCGCGGAGTTCGTCCCAGTCGGACTGTTCGAGCGCACGGCGAAAACTCTCCAACTCCCGTTGCTGAAGGGCGAGCGCCTGGAGCACCGCCTCGCGGTTGTGTTGGAAAATCTCGATCCACATGGAGGCGTCGCTGGCGGCGATGCGGGAGGTGTCGCGCAGTCCGTTGCCGGCGAGGTGGCGCCATTCGCCGTCCTTGGTGGAGAGCGCGCAGGCGAGCGAGGTGGCGAGGGCCTGGGGCAGGTGGCTGATGTGCGCGACGATCTCGTCGTGGAGGGCCGGGGCCACCACGACGGAGCGGGCGCCGAGCGCGTTCCAAAATCGTTCCAAAGTCTGGATGGCGGCGGGCGGAGCCTCCGGTGTGGGCGTGACGAAGGTGACGCGGCCCTCGAAGAGAGTGGCGGTGCCGTGTTCCCAGCCGGTTTTTTCGCTTCCGGCCATGGGGTGCGAGCCGATGAAGTAGGCTCCGTCCGGACGAGTGCGGGACATGGCCGCGGTGCAAATGGGGCCTTTGACGCTGCCCACGTCGGTGACGATGGCGCCTGGGCTGAGGTGCGGCGCGAGCTGGGCGTCGAGGTCGATGATTTTGTCCACCGGTGCGGCGAGAACGACCAGGTCGGCATGCCTGACGGCGGCTTCGGCCGTATCCGCCACGCGGTCCACCCAGGGCTGGCCGCGCAGGGCATCGCGGACCTCGGGCCGGCGGGCCCAGACCGTGATGGTGTCCGCCTGGGCGCGGGCGCGGGCGGCGCGAGCGACCGAGGCGCCGAGGAGTCCGGGGGCGAGGATGGCAAGGTGTTTGATCACGGCTGAAGTGGGCGAGGTGCGGGAATCGGACGGGGGGAATCGACGGCGGCGCAAAGAAGACACGCGGGGCTGCGGCGCGCCATTGCATTTTGCATGGCAGGACTTTTGGGTCTCGCACTGCTCTTATATGTTATCCCATCGCACGCGTTATAAATTGGAGGAATGGTGGAACACGTCCCGGCCCTGGATTTTGGGCGTGTTGGGCGTGGCTGCGTTGGTGGGTTTGTGGATGTTGCTTGCCTATTCCGGCCCCGGTCGGGCGGTTGAGCCGGTGCCTGAGAAGCCTGCCCAGCTGGACGACCCCGAGTTTCAACGTCGTATCGCGAAGGTGCAGGACTTGGAGGCTCGCTATCGGGTGTTTGCCGCGGCGGAGATCGTCTCGGACGAGGCGCTGGCGGTGCTGACCGAAGCGGTGGACCTGCAGCGGGCGATCGCGCGCTCGGCCCAATACGGCGATTATCAACAACAGCGCGAGCTGGAGCGTCTCGAGAGCGAACTCGATGCGGTCAGGGCGAAGCGGGCCGTGGGACGTATCGAGCAACTGATGATCGACGGCGAGGCGGACGTGAAAGGTATGCAGCTGGCCGACGCGGAGGCGGCCTATCGCGAGGCGCTGCAATTGCAGCGGGCGATCAATACCGGCACCGCGCCCTCGCGGTTTAAAAATTATGTGCGGGAGGCGGAGATCGAAAAGGCGCTCACCGCTCTGCAGGTTTTCCCTTTGCATTTCGAAAAAGAGGCCGCGCTGGAAAAGGCGCGGGCGGCGATGGATGAGCAGCGTTGGGCCGATGCGCTCGCGGCCTACACGGTGGCGCGCGACGCGCTGGACAAGATCAACCGCGATTTTGCGACGACGCGCTTTGCGGATCTGGCGGGCTACGACCGGGTGGCGGCGGAGATCGATTCTCTGAACGCGGCGGGTATCGCGCGTGAGTTGGATGCTTTTGAGAAGGAAGGCGATTCGGCCGACCGCGCCGGCGATTTCCCGGCGGCGGTGATCGCCTATGCCGAGGCCTTGATCCGCCAGCAGCAGATCAACCAGCTGTTCTCTCGCAGCCGCTTCATGTCGTCGGCGCGAATCGAGGTTTTGCAGACGAAATTGCAGACCGCCCGCTCGCAGCCGTTGGCCGCGGAGCTGGCCAAGCTGGACGAGCGCATCAGCGAAGATCTGCGCCGCCGTCGGGTGGTAGCCGCCGAGCAAACGGTGCCCAAGGCGCTGGAGCTGACGGACCGTTTGGCGACGGAATTTCCTCGCAGCCGTTTCGTGGACGGCGCGCTGCGCATCAAACTCAGCTACATCGGTCTAAAGCGAAACGAGCTCAAGACCCTGCAGGACGAGACCTTCAACCGCCTGCTGCCGATGGTGGGCGTGACGGATCGGCTGCTGTTCGCCAGCGAGGTGCCACAAGGGCTCTACCAGGCCATCATGAATACCAACCCGAGCCGCAGTCCGGGCAGGTCCATGCCGGTCGACTCGGTGAACTGGAACGACGCCGAGGAGTTTTGC
>JALOTV010000296.1 GCA_025457685.1 Opitutaceae bacterium | reverse complement strand
TCGCTCGGGCGCTGCATGAGGCTGGCGATGCTCACGCCGGCCTTGGCGGTGCAGCTGGCGATCTTGGCCAGCACGCCGGGCTGGTCCTTGACGTCGAGGCGCAGGTAGTGGCGCGAGCGGAGCGCGACGGGCGGGGTGAGCGCGAGCTTGGCGGCGGGCGCGGGCGGCAGCACGGCGGCGCCGCGCACGAGCAGCGAGGCTGCGTCCACGATGTCGCCGATGACGGCGCTGGCGGTGGGGTCCTGGCCGGCGCCGCGGCCGATGTAGGTGGTCTCGCCCACGACGTCGCCGGAGACGGAGATGCCGTTGTAAACCTCGTTCACGTTGGCGATGGCCTTGGTGAGCGGGAGGAGGGCGGGATAGACGCCGACCGAGAGGGCGTTGCGCGCAAAGTCGCGCTCGATCACGGCGAGGAGTTTGATGGCGAAGCCGTTTTCGCGGGCGAAGGCGAGGTCGGCCTGGGTGAGCTGGGTGATGCCCTCGACGACCATCTTCTTGGTCGGCACCCAGGTGCCGTGGGCGAGGTAGGCGAGCACGGAGGCCTTGTGCGCGGTGTCCCAGCCCTCGACGTCGAGCGATTCGTCGGCCTCGGCGTAGCCCAGCTCCTTGGCCTCCTTCAGGATCGTCGGGTAGGCCAGCCCCTCGCGCTCCATGCGGGTGAGGATGTAGTTACACGTGCCGTTCAGGATGCCGTAGATGCGGTGAAAGCGGTTCGCGACCAGGCCCTCGCGGAGGGCCTTGATGATGGGGATGCCGCCGGCCACCGAGGCCTCGAAGAAGAACTGGCCGCCGTGTTTGCGGGCGGTGGCGAAGAGCTCGGGACCGTGGGCGCAGAGCAGGGCCTTGTTGGCGGAGATGACGGTCTTGCCGAGCTTGAGCGCGGCGAGGGTGACCTTGCGGGCGATGCCCGTGCCGCCGATGAGTTCGCACACGATCTGGATCTGGGGATCGGTGGCGATGGCGAGCGGATCGGTGGTGAGCTGGGAGGCCTTCAGGCGCACGGCGCGCTTCTTGTCGAGATCGCGCACGGAGGCGCGGGCGAGCACGAGCTTGGCGCCGAGGCGGGCCTCGAGTTCGTTGATGACGGAAACGCTCATGGTGGAAAAGGGGGGAGGTGGGCTCAGGCGGCGGGCTTTTTCGCAAACTTGTTTTCGGTGCCGTTCAGGAGGCGGCCGATGTTTGATTTGTGGCGGGCGATCACGAAGACGCCGAGGATGGAGGCGAGCACGGCAAAGGCGGTCGGAGCGTCGAGCAGCCAGGCGGCGGCGGGCAACGCGATCGAGGCGACGATCGAGGCGAGCGAGACGTAGCGGGAGACTTGAAACACGGTCACCCAGGCGACGAGCGCCAGCAGCGTGGGCATGGGCAACAAGACAAAAAGCCCGCCCGCCGAGGTGGCCACGCCCTTGCCGCCCTT
Organism: Opitutaceae bacterium; assembly: GCA_025457685.1. Lineage (GTDB taxonomy): Bacteria > Verrucomicrobiota > Verrucomicrobiia > Opitutales > Opitutaceae > IMCC26134_A. Next base: position 3,532 of record JALOTV010000296.1, on the reverse strand, counting down.
GAAGCGCGTCCAGCAGCTGAAGCTGTGGCCGATGAGGGCGAAGACGAGGCCGGTGATGGCGAGCGCCTCAACGGAAACATCGCCCGAGCCATTCGAGGTCCATTTCGCCGCCACCACCTTGGCGACACCCACGGCCGCCGCGCCCTTCAGCGCATCGAGGAAAAAGGCGAGGTCGCCGGCGCGCTTGCCCTTGGCCCCAAACTTCTCGCCGAGCACGCGCTTCACGTTGGTCGCGCCGGGATTCTTCGAGCCGTGCTCGAAGATGTTGATCCCGAATTTGCGCGCGATCAGCCACCCGAAGGGCAGGGCGCCCAGCAGGTAGCCGATGACGGCGGCGATGAGAAGCGGGAGGAGCATAAATCAGAAGTTTTGACGCAAAGGACGCGAAGGAAGCGAAGGGCCAAACTGCCAGACAGTCGGGGGCTTTTCTTTGCGTCTCTTTGCGTTCTTTGCGTCTAAAAATCCGAAGGTTTGCGCAGCACGCCGTCAGAGCTGCACGAACTTCGCCGTCTTGATCGCGGCGTTGGCCTTGATCGCGTCGCGGGCGGCGGCGCTGGGCTCGTGGTCCACGCGCACCACCATGTAGGCGGTGCCGCCGGGGGTGAGGCGCGAGAGCGACATGTCGGCGATGTTGACGCCATCGCTGCCGAGCAGGGTGCCGACCGCGCCGACCATGCCGGGCTTGTCCACGTTTTCGAGCACGAGGAGCGAGCCCTCGGCGGCGACCTCGACCTCGCGGCCGTTGATGCCCACGAGGCGGGGTTCGTTGTTCTTGCCGATGAGGGTGCCGCGCGCGCTGTGCACGGTGCCGTCGCCGGCGGTGGCCTCGAGCTCGATGAGGTCGGTGTAGTCGCCGGCGTCGGAGGACTTCACAACCTCGAACTGCACGCCGAGGCGCTGGATGAAGGTGGGGGCGTTGACCGCGTTGACGCCGTCGCCGCTGATGCGGCGGAGGAAGCCGCACTGGAGGGCGCGGGTGATGGCGTTGACGTCGAGTTCGGCGACCTTGCCCTGATAGGTGACGCGCAGCTTGGCGATCTGCTTGGGGGCGATCTGCTGCACGAGGGTGCCGAGCTTGGCGGCGAGATCGACGTGGGGCGCGATGGCCTTGGCGGCGGCGGCGTCCATCGAGGGCAGGTTGACCGCGTTGCGCACGGCGCCGTGCAGGAGCACGTCGGCGATCTGCTCGGCGATCTCGATGCCAACCGATTCCTGGGCCTCGGCGGTGGAGGCGCCAAGGTGCGGCGTGAGGGTGACGTTGGGCAAGGTGCGCAGCTCGCTGTCCTTGGCGAGGGGCTCGTCCTCGAACACGTCGAGACCGGCGGCGGCGACGTGGCCGCTCTTCAGGCCGGCGATGAGGGCGGCTTCCTTGATGATGCCGCCGCGGGCGCAGTTGAAGAGGCGCACGCCCTTTTTGCACTTCGCGAGGGCGGCCTCGTCGATCATGTGCGTGGTCTCGGTGGTGAGGGGCATGTGCACCGTGATGTAGTCGGCCTGGGGCAACAGCTCCTCGAGCGTGACGGCCTCGACGCCCATGGCCTTGGCGCGGCTGGGGGCGAGGTAGGGATCGTAGGCGACCACGCGCATGCCGAAGGCGATCGCGCGCTTGGCGACCTCGCCACCGATGCGGCCCATGCCGACGACGCCGAGGGTCTTCTTAAAGAGCTCCACGCCGCTGAAGGATTTGCGGTCCCACTGGCCGGCGCGCATCGAGGCGGCGGCGAGGGCGACCGGGCGGGCACCGAGGAGGATGTGGGTGAAGGTGAGCTCGGCGGTGGCGATGGTGTTGCCCGCCGGGGTGTTCATGACCACGACGCCGCGCTCGGTGGCGGCCTCGACATCGACGTTGTCCACGCCCACGCCGGCGCGGCCGACGACCTTCAGCAAGGGCGCGGCGGCGAACACCTCGCGGGTGATCTTCGTCTCGGAGCGCACCGCGATGGCGTGCACGTCCTTCACGAGGTCCAGCACCTGGGCCGGAGAGGAGCCGTAGGCCTCGACGACTTCAAAGCCTGTCTGCTGACGCAGGAAGGCGACGCCCTTGGGTGAGATCTTATCGGCGACGAGGATTTTCATGGGAGGAAAAGGGGTTAGCGAATACCCCCCTCACCCCGGCGGGCAAGGAAAAGCTCGGCGAGGGGCGGCGCGCCTGCTCTCTCGGTGCGCCGCAGCCCTTGACCGCGGCGCGACCCATGACCCAACGCACCCCCTCCGGCCCAGGCAGCGCACGGCAGGATGTCTTCGACGTCTTGCGCGGGCTTTTTCTGGTCGTGATGGCGGTCAATCACGTGCCCTGGGCGGGCTGGTTTTTCACCACCCAACCGCTGGGCTATCCCACTGCGGCGGAGGGCTTCGTGTTGCTGGCGGGACTGCTGGTCGGGGTGGTTTACACCCGGAAATTTCAGGTTCAGGGCAAGGCGGCCACCACCCGGCTCCTCATGCGGCGTGCGGGGCGCATCTACCTCGCGCACGCCGCCTGCGTGCTGGCGGTCTTCGCCTGGGTGTGGGGCTACGCGGAATTTTCCGGGGCCGGGCACCCGCCTTTCGGCTCGCCCTGGATTTACCACGAACGTCCGTGGGCGGCGCTGGTCGCGTCGCTCACGCTGATCATGCAGCCCGGCCTGCTCGACGTTTTGCCGATGTATTTCGGCTTCGTGCTCATCACGCCGATGGTGCTGCGCCAGCTCATGCGCGGGCGGCGGCGGGGCGTCTTGATCGGCTCGGGGCTGGCGTGGGTCTTCACCAATGTCGCGCTGCCGCCCCACCCCATCGTCAGCGGCTTGATCGACACCAGCGCATTTCACTTCGGCGCGTGGCAATTTCTCTACGTGTGCGGTCTGATCGCGGGTCATGCCTCGACCGAGAAAAGCCTGCCCGGCTGGGTGCTGACGCCGCCGCCGCGCCTCGTGGCCGGACTGGGCCTGACGGCCCTGCTGCTGGCCCTGCCGCGCTACGGCTGGGTCGATCTCGGGCTGGACGCTTCGGGGTGGGAAAAGTTGACCAACAAAAACGCCCTCGCGCCCCTGCGCCTGCTCAACGTGGTGGTGTTCGCGCTGCTCATCCGCGCCTGGCTGGCGGCCCGCGCCCGCCGCGGCCGGACCGGGCTGGCCTGCCCGCCCCTCGCCCTGCTGGGCCGGCACTCCATGGCGGTCTTCGCCGTGCATGTGGTGACGGCGTTGATCATCCTGGGCCTGCCGCAGTGGTTCGCCTGGACGGCCTGGGGACCGTGGGTCGGGCCCGCGTTGCTGGTCGGCGTGATGCTCGCCGCGGCCGCGCTCGCGGAACATCTCGCCGCCCGTGGCAGGCGACCTCAGGCTGCGTCCCCAGCATGACCCGCATCGAGCAACAATTCACCTTTCTCACCGAAGCGCTCAAACTCTCCGAAGTATTCCGGCAAACGCTCCTGCCCTCCAGCCGCCGCCGGGAAAACGATGCCGAACACTCCTGGCACCTTTGCCTGATGGTGCTCGTGCTCGCGGAGCACGCCAACACCCCCGTCGATCCCCTGCGCGTGCTGCGCATGTTGCTCATC
>JALOTV010000295.1 GCA_025457685.1 Opitutaceae bacterium | reverse complement strand
AATTTCTGGCGCGCGCCCGGGCGGATGGGGCGCCTGAATTTTCCGTGAGAACAGGCGGGGATGCGCAGGATCTTTACGTGATCACGTATGTGTATCCGCTCGAGGGCAACGAGCCTGCCCAGGGCTTTGATGTGGGTTCGGAGCCGGTGCGTCGGCGGGCGGTCGAGATCGCGGTGGAAACGGGTCGGCCGACGATTTCGGGGCGGGTGCAACTCGTCCAGGACACGACGGACCGGGCGGGTTTTTTGTATTTCCTCCCGGTTTATCGAAACGGCGCGCAAGTCGACACGCCCGAGCTGCGCAGGCGGGAGCTGGTCGGCCTGATTTACAGCCCGATCATCATCGATGATATTTTCAACGGACTGATTGCGACCGGCGACGACTTGCTGGATGTGGAAGTCTTCGACGGGGACAAGCTGGCCAAGGATGCGCTGGTGTTCGATGCGGACGGGAAGTTCGTATCGACGGACCAGGCCAAGGCATTTGGCGGGCGCCAGTTCAGCCGGGTGCGGGTGATTTCGGTGGGCGGGCGCACGTGGAGTCTGGCCATGACTTCGACGCCTGCGTTCGAACAGCGTGCGGCGCGGAACGCTCCCTGGGTGCTCGGCGGGGCTGGTCTCGTGAGCACGGTGCTGCTGGCGGCGGTGGTGTTTTTCCTGCTCTCGGCGCGATCCCGCGCCCTCCGCACGGCGGCGGAGATGACGGCCTCGTTGCGCGCGAGCGAAGCGGAGTCGAGGCGCCTGGCCATGGTGGCCAGTCACACGAGCAACGCGGTGGTGATCACGGATGCGCGGGAACGCATCGAGTGGATCAACGCGGGATTCACCCGCATGACCGGATACACCTTTGATGAAGTGAAGGGTCGGAAACCGGGCGACCTGCTGGGCGGACCGCTGACCTCGCCGGAGACACGGGCGATCATGCGCGACGGTCTGCGCTCGGAGCACGGTTTCCATGTCGAGGTGATCAACTATCACAAGAATGGCTCGCCCTACTGGCTGGACATCGAGGTGCAGCCCCTGCGCGACGAGGCCGGCGTGTTGACCGGGTTCATGGCTATCGAGAGCGACATCACCTCGCGCAAGGATGCCGAGCAAGAGTTGCAGGCGAACGAGGAGCGGCTGCGCGCCCTGACCAACCACGCGCCCGGAGCGCTGTTTCACTTTGATGTCTCGCCGAAGGGCGAGATGGCGGTGCGTTTGCTGAGTCCGGGCTTCACCCCGCTTTTCGGGCGCAGCCCGGAGTTTTTGCAGACGAGCCCGATGTGGCTCTTCGCGGCGGTGCCTCGCGGGGACAGACGGGCGCTACTCTCGTCCTTGCAGCATGCGATCCAGACCGATCAGGCCTGGACGAGGCTCTTTGCAGTGAGGGCGCCCGGCGGGCAGATCCACTGGCTGGCGGCGCGTTCGTCGATGCGGCGTCGCGCGGACGGAACGCGGAGCTGGTTCGGCGCGTTGGCGGATATCACGGAACAGGAGCACGCCCGGCGCGCGGCGGAGCAGGCCAATACGGCGAAGAGCCAGTTCCTCGCCATGATGAGCCATGAGATTCGCACGCCGATGAACGGCGTGATCGGCATGACCTCGCTCCTTCTGGAGACGCCCCTGAATCAGCAGCAGCGGGAGTTCACCGAAATCATCCGCAACAGCGGCGAGTCGCTGCTTGGGTTGATCAACGACATCCTCGATTTCTCCAAGATCGAGTCGGGACAGCTGGAGCTGGAGCACGAGGTGTTCACGCTGGCCGATTGCATCGAATCGGTGCTCGACCTGTTCGCGCAGAAGGCCGCGCAAAAGGGCATCGATCTGCTCTACGAGATCGATCCGGCCGCGCCGCGCGAACTTCGCGCCGACGTCACCCGTCTGCGGCAGATTCTGGTAAACCTGGTCGGCAACGCGCTGAAGTTCACCGAACGCGGCGAGATTCTGGTCAGCGTGGGCGTGATCCACGAGGTGGACGGGGCGCGTCATCTCTATTTCCGCGTGCGCGATACGGGCATCGGCATACCGCCGGCGGCGAGGTCGCGGCTTTTCAAGGCGTTTTCCCAAGTCGATGCCTCGACCACCCGCCGCTATGGCGGCACCGGGCTGGGCCTGGCCATCAGCCGGAGGCTGGCCGAGATCATGGGTGGCCGCATGTGGGTGGAGAGCGAACCGGGCCAAGGCTCCACTTTTCACTTTACGCTTTGCGTCGAATGGGTGCCCACCGCGCCCAAGCGCGTGCGGGTGGAGACGCGACGCAGTCTCGAGGGCAAGCGGGCTCTGGTGGTGGACGACAACGCGACCAACCGCCGCATCCTTACCGACCTCGCGGCCAAGTGGGATTTCACCGCCGTGGCCGTGGCCGATGGTCCCGCCGCATTGGCGGTGGTAAAGGCCGGCACCCGATTCGATTTTGGCGTTCTGGACATGCAGATGCCGGACATGGACGGCGTTATGCTGGCGCACGCCTTGCGCGCCCTGCCTGAGGGCGGTGCGTTCCCCCTGGTGTTGTTCAGCTCCATCGGCCACCAGCTTTCCGAGCGGGACAGGGCCCTGTTTGGCGCGGTGCTGACCAAGCCGGCCAAGCCTGCGTTGCTGCACGACGCCCTGCTCTCGGTCTGCGGCTCCATGCCGGCGGAGCCGGAACCGTCGGTGGCGTTGCTCAAGCCCTCCTCCGAGGCGGGCGGGGTGATGCGCGGCGAGCGCGTGCTCCTGGCGGAAGACAATGCGGTGAACCAGAAAGTGGCGCTCCATATGCTCTCGAGGCTGGGCTACCGGGCGGATCTCGCGGCCAACGGTCTCGAAGCCATCGCGGCGGTCGAGCGCCAGGCCTATGACATCATCCTGATGGACGTGCAGATGCCGGAACTCGACGGTTTGGAGGCGACCCGTCGCATCCGAGCGCTTGGCTCCGGAACGAATCGGCCGTGGGTGATCGCCCTGACTGCCAACGCCATGTCCGGGGATCGCGAGATATGCCTAGAGGCAGGCATGGACGACTACATCAGCAAGCCCATGCGCGCCGGTGATCTCGCGGCGGCACTGGAAAGAGCGAAGGCCAAAGTGGGCGAGTCGCGGAAACAGAGATGATAACGTAGCCGGCGAGTGCGCGGTGTTTTCTGGCCGGAGCGTCAGGACTCCGAGAGCGTCCAATCAAAACAGGACCCGTCCGCCCGGTTCGGCAGCGGGCCTGGGTGGTCGGCGCTGAGCGCCCCGGTCTCTGGGTGGACGCGCAGGTGCCGGTGGGTGGCGACGGACAGAAGGATGAGATCGCCGTAAACCGTTTCGGTCCATTGCCACGACTCGGAGGCGGTGGGCGGTCCGGAGCGGAGGTCGACCGAGGCGGGAGAGGCGACGGAGACTAGCCGACCGTCGGCGGCGGCCAGGGCGACGCGTCCCTGGCCGAGGTCGAGGACACGCAGCGACTCCGCGCCGGGCAGGGGCAGGGTGGTGTCGCGACCGCGCACGGTCAGGCGGATGGAGCGGCCGAGCGGGATAGGACGGAAGAGGCCGCGCGGATGCGGTTCGTGCACGGTGAAAGTGGAGAAGTCAGCGTGACCGGCCGGGCCCGCGCCCACGTGGTAGTTGAAAAGCGAATACCGCACGCCCTGGAAAGTGCGGAGCTGGAAGATGAGCAGGATCGTGTCGCCAATGGGCGCGAAGGAGAGGCCGTCGGTGGACCAGGCGAAGGTGGCGGTCTCGGCGAGGAAGTCGCAGTGGGCGCGCAGCCAGACGCGCGGGCCGGGCAGGGGAGTCTCGATGGTGACGCCGGTGCGCTGGTCGAAAAGGCGGAGCACGTAGGCGGGCGGGGCGCCATCGGGCGAGACGCGCGCGACGCCGAGGGTGGCGTAAGGGCAGTTGAGCAAGGCCAGGCCGGCGAGGTCGCCCGGGCGCAAGCC
>JALOTV010000294.1 GCA_025457685.1 Opitutaceae bacterium | reverse complement strand
CCGCGCCGCCAGCCGGGATGAGCACGGACGAAGGCGAGGAAGTCGGCATTCGTGACCGGATGGCGCTGCATCCGGAATGCGGGTACGCCGACGCGCTCGGGTTCGTCGGGCGCACGCAGGAGCGGCGCGTAGTCGCCGGCGGGCACGGGGATCCAAGCCGCAGAGGTCCGTGTGGTTTCGGCGAGGGCTGCTGAAGGCTGGGCGGGTTGTTCGCGCGGGGCTGGAGGGGGTTCCGCCGGCTGCGCGGGTGCTCGGGTCGGTAGCGAGCCGAAGGATATGGCGAGCACGCTGAGGACGGCCCGCGCGGTGGGTTTCGATCCAGCGCGCTCGGAGAGCTCGCTCCACTTGCGGAAGGAAACGGATTTCATGGGACGGTTATTTTTCGCCGCGCACGCGTTTCACGTCCTCGACGGTGACGGTCCCGAAGGTGTTGCCCCAGGAGTTGTTCACGTAGGTGAGCACATCGGCGACCTGGTCGTCCGTGAGATCCTGCGGAGGCATGGCGCTGTTGTAGGTTTTGCCATTCACGGTGACGGGGCCCGTCAGGCCCTTGAGGATTACGCGGATGGCGCGGTCCTTGTCGGCTTTGAGATAGTCGGAGGCGGCGAGCGGCGGGAAGACGGCGGGGATGCCTTTGCCGTCCTGGCCGTGGCAGGCGAAGCAGGACGAGAGGTAGGTCTTTTTGCCCCGCTCCATGCGGATCTCCTGCGAGATGGCGGCGATCTTGGGATTGGCGGCGATGGCTTCCTCTTTTTTCGCGACGAGCACGGCCTCGCGCTGGCTGGCCTGCGAGCCGGCGTCGGATTGCTGGCCGAGGTAAACTTCATCGACCTCTTTGCCCGAATACACGATCGGGTTTTTGGGGCCTTCGACTTTCAACATGCCGAGCGCGCCCTTGTTGAACGCGCGGAAGAGCGAGTGATCGACGAGGATGTAGGTGCCCGGCGCTTCGAGGAAAAACTCGACCATCGCGGAGCCGCCGGCGGGGACGAGCGTGGTCTGGACGTTGTCCTGATTGGCGCGGGTGCCGCCCTCGGTGTACACGCGGTCAAAGATCTCGCCGATCACATGGAAGGACGAAATCAGGTTCGGGCCGCCATTGCCGACGTAGAGGCGCACGCTTTCGCCGACCTTGGCGACGGGGGCCTTGTCGCCGACGAGCGAGCCGACCGAGCCGTTGAAGACGACGTAGGGCGGGCGCTCATCGACGGCTTTTTCGGTATCGAAGTTCTGGAGTCCCTCCTCGCCGAATTTTCCCGAGGTGTAGAACTCGCCCTGCATCACGTAGTACTCGCGATTGACGGGGCGCAGGCCTTCCCGGGGCTCGACGAGGATCAGCCCGTACATGCCATTGGCGACGTGGATCGGGACAGGCGCGGTCGCGCAGTGATAGACGTAGAGGCCGGGATTGAGCGCCTGGAAGGAGAACGTTGACGAGTGGCCGGGCGCGGTGAACGAGGACGACGCGCCGCCGCCGGGTCCGGTGACGGCGTGGAGGTCGATGTTGTGCGGGAGTTTTGAGGACGGGTGGTTGTGCAGGTGAAACTCCACGAGGTCGCCCTCGCGCACGCGGATGAAGAGGCCGGGGACTTCGCCGCCGAAGGTCCAGAAGGTGTAGTCCACGCCGTCGGCGAGTTTCTTGACCACCTCGCGCACTTCGAGATTCACCACGACGCGTGCGGGGAATTTGCGGGTGATCGGCGGCGGCACATGAGGCGCGGCGGTGAGCACGGCCTGCTCGACGGGCAGGCTGGCGGCGAAGGCGGCTTTCTCGGCATCCGTGCCGACGACGGGCGAGTTTTCGGCGAAGGCCGGGGTGAGCGGCGACAGGGACAGTGCGGCCAGGGTGAGCGCGCGGAGCGGGAGGAGGCGGGATGATTTCATGGGGAAAAAGAAGTGGAGTGACGGGCCGAGGATAGCTCCTGTCCGAGGACGGAGCCTTGACGCGGATCAAGCCCGCGCGGGTTTCTTTCCACGTCGCCGGCGGGGGGCTTGTGCGTCCGGCAACCGGATACGTGCGACGGCCTTGATCTGGATCAAGGCGCGCGGGCATCACGTGCGCTAGGGTGGCGACATGAGTCAGACCACCTTGCTGCCCACCGATCAGGCCGGCGCCCTCGTGCTCGCGGGGGCGGCGGAGGTTTCCCCGGCGGGGATCGTGAGCCGCACGCTGGTGCAGAGCGCGGAGCTGCGCGTGATCCTGTTCAGCTTCGATCAGGGGCAGGAGCTCACCGCGCACTCCAGCCGTCGGCGCGCGCTGGTGCAGGTGCTGAGCGGGGCGTGCGATTTCTTTTTCAACGGCAACTGGACCCGGCTCGAGGCGGGCATGCTGCTGCACCTGCCGCCGGAGCATCCGCATGCGGTCCGGGCGAGTCACGGTCCGTTCACGATGCTGCTCACGCTGGGCGCGGAGGCGTCGCCGAAAATTTCCTCTCCATGAACACAACCACTGCAATCGACCTCACGCACTTCGATGTGCGCTCCATCCCCTGCCGCGTGAAACACGCGCAGATCATCCAGCGCTGGCAGGAGCTGCCGGTGGGCGGGCACTTCGTGCTCGTCAACGACCACGACCCGGTGCCGCTCTACTATCAATTCGCGTCGATCTTCCCCGGCGAGTTCACGTGGGAGCATCTGATTGCGGGGCCGGAGGTGTTTCACGTGAAGATCGCCCGTGTCGCCGCCGCCAAGGGCGCGGTGGAGGTGCCGCCGGTGAGCGGCGGCTGCGGGCATCATCACGCGCCGCGCGACCAGGCGGGCGTGAAGACTGCGGCCGCGGGGGAAATTGATGCGCGCGGATTGGAGCCGCCGCAGCCGATGATGGTGATTTTGTCGGCGGCGGAAGCGTTGGAGACAGGTGCCGCGTTGCGTGCGCGCACGGACCGCAAGCCGTTGCACCTGTATCCGGAACTGGAAACGCGTGGCGTGCGTTACACGAGTGAGCAACAGGCGGACGGGAGCTGGGTGACCACGCTGACGCGGGCGTGAGCGCCGCTGACGTCGCGCCGCCATCAGAGCATGATCATGAAAACGAACGGACCCGTGCGCCTGGTCGGAGGGGCGCGTCTGCCGCTGGCGTTTATCGCGTGCGGGCTCGTCGCGTTGCTGGTGGCGGCGGTGTGGCTGGCGGCGGCTCCGAGGCTGGCGTTGCAACCGCATCTGCATCCGCACGTGGTGGCGCTGGCGCATCTGTGGCTGCCGGGGTTTTTGCTGAGCGTGTGTTTCGGGGCGACGTATCAACTCGCGCCGGTCGTGCTTGGTGCGCCGCTGGCGTGGGAGCGTGTGACGTGGCTGCATCTGGCGCTGCAGGCGGCGGGACTGCCGGTGTTTGTTTTTGGGTTCGCGACGAGCCGTTATGGACTGGTGGCCATCGGTGGCGGGGCGGTGGCGGCGGGCGCGGGGTTGTTTGCCGTGAACGTATGGGTGACGTTCGCGCGGGCGGAGCGGCGCGATGCGATCGGGTGGAGCCTGCCGCTCGCGGCGGCGTGGCTCGGGCTGACGGTCGTGGCGGGGCTGGTGCTCGCGGCGAACCGTGTCGGGTGGAGCGTGGCGTTGTCGCCGTTGACGTTGCTGCGGGCGCACGCGCACGCGGGGCTGGCGGGGTTTTTCATCACGCTGGTGCAGGGCGTGGCGTTTCAGCTCGTGCCTATGTTCACGCTGGGCGCGGTGAAAAATACGCGTCGCGTGGCGCTCGGGCTGGGGGCGGCGCAGACGGGGCTGGTGTTGCTGACGACCGGGCTGGCGCTTTCGTGGGCTGCGGTGACGTGGGCCGGCGCAGGGCTTTTGGCGGGAGGGATTTTTTGCTCGGGTATCGAACTCGCGGCGACACTGCGCTCGCGGCGGAAGCGGGTGCTGGAGCCGGGGCTGCAGGCGTTTGCGGCGGG